>CAZTQF010000425.1:0-3479 GCA_964615255.1 uncultured candidatus Brocadiaceae bacterium
CGCTCTCGGTCTTCGCCGCCGCCCTGCTGACCCCGGAGCTCTCGGCCACCGCCGCGGGGCTGCTGCTGGGCGCCAGCGAGCAGTTCACGCCCGCGGCCGGCAAGAGCCTGCGCGCCGAGCTCGCCGCTGCGATGGGGGACTCGCCCGCGCCCCAGGCGCTGGCCGAGGTCTTGGGCGTGCTCGCGAGCGTCGACGCGGCGGGCAGCAAGGCCCTGTTCCTCAAGTACATCGAGCCCGACGCGCCGCACCAGGTCCGGGCCGCTGCGTTCCGCGCCCTGCGCGGTGTCAAGCTGACCGCGACGCAGATCAAGGGGATGATGGCTGCGCTGGAGGACAAGTCCCAGCGCGACGTGCACGAAGCGATCCGCGACGTGCTGATCCAGGTCCCCGAGCTGCCGCCGGGGCTGGCGCCGGCGCTGAAGCGCATGATGGCCGGCCGGCAGCTCGAACAGCGCCTGTTCGCGGCGCGCATGCTGCGCACCAGCGGCGGCGCGGAGCTGGCCAAGTCCTTCCTCAAGCTTCTCTCGCACGACGACGAGCGGTTCCGGGCGGCCGCCTACGAGGCGCTCTCCCAAAACAAGCAGGCGGTCGAGCCCGTGCTCAAGCTGATGCAGTCGACCAAGGACCCCGAGCTGGCCAAGACCTGCGCGGGAGTCCTCACCGAGCTCTCCGACCACATGCCGCCCAAGCTGCAGAAGGCCAGCGTCGAGAAGGCGGTCAAGGTGCTGGGCACCAACGTGCGCCTGGGAGACATGCTCCTCGACCTCGCGCTCCATGCCGGCGGCGAGAAGATCGTGACCTTCGTCGTCGACAAGGCCGTCCGCATGCGGCGCGCGCGCAAGCCCGCCGAGGCGCTGCACGTGCTCGCGCGGGTAGCCACGACGGGCCACGGGGACGACGAGACCCACTACCAGATCGCGCTGACCAAGCTGCTCGCCGCGGCCGACGAAGCCGAGGGCGGCGCCGGCTCGCCGGGCAACTCGACGATGGGCTTCTTCGCCGTGCTCATTCGCAACGGCTTCCCGCTGTTTGAGCGGCTCAAGCGCGAGTCGGCCGTCAAGCCCGAGATGATGCTCCGCGTCGCGACGCACTTCGCCTCCGCGGTCGGCCCAGAGCGTCGCTTCGGCGCGGAGATGCTCCAGCACCTCGCGCAGCGCACCAAGGGGCCTGCGGGGGACGAGGCCCGGATCGCGCTGCGCGGCGCCGGCCTCGGCTAGACGGCGGCGCTGCCCATTCGGACCACGTCCTCGGGAGCGAGCGCGGCGAGCGGCGGCGCGCCAGGGCCGAGGACGAGCACGACCGTCGAGCCGAAGCCAAACTGACCGAGCTCCTCGCCGCGCGCGACGTGGCCGCGGTCCCGCGTCACGACCGTGTCGCCCACGTTGTAGGCGCCGACCATGACGAGCGCCGCGGAGCCTCCCTCGCCGGTGCAGAAGCGGAACACGTGACGGCTGTTGCGCACGAACAGCTGGTCGATGCACCGGACCGCGCCGGGGTTCACCGGGAAGAGCGTCCCTGGCAGCGGCCGCACCGAGAGCAGCTCCGCGTCAAACGGACAGTGGACGCGGTGGTAGTCCCCTGGCGCGAGATAGATCGTCGCCTGCTGCCCGTCGGCGAGGGCGGCTGCGAGCTCGGCGTCACCTAGCAGGTCGGCCAGCTCGTACTCGTTGCCTTTCACCTGCGGGATGCGCTCGCCCGTGATCGGCCCCGCGGTGACGATCCGGCCGTCGCAAGGCCAGACGAGCGGCGTCTCCGCGATCGGCCGCGCGCCGGGTCGCAGGGCTCTGCGGAAGAACTCCTGCAGGCTGCGGAAGGACCGCAGCTCGGCCTCTACGTCCGCGAGCGAGGCGCCGTAGCGGCGCGCGAACCAGCGGTAGACGCCGGGGCGCGCCGACTCCGGCAGCGGCAGGGAGGTCACGAGCCCGGTCAGCCGGGACAGCGGAACCTTGGGCAGCGCGGTCAGGAGCAGGCGGCGCGTCGTCGACATCGGCGGCTCGCCAACGTCCTGCTTCGCGTCCGCAGGCGCAAGAGGTTGGTCGGCAGGGTCTGGATCTGCCAAGATGGGCGCATGCGGTTTTGGACGGCGTGTGCGTGGATCTGCCTCGCGGCGGCGTCCGCCTTGGGCTCCTGCGGAGAGCCCGCTCAGGCGGCGACGGCCGAGGACACCTTGGTGCTCGAAGTCGGCGGCGGCCAGGCGTCGCTGCGCGACGCGCTCCGCTCGATGGGGCGTGAGGTCGCCCCGCCGAGGCTGACGCCCCCTGCCGCAGCGCCAGAGGGGCCGGCGCATGCCGGGCCGGCCGCGCCGCGCGAAGCAGCGGCTCGCCCCGTAGAGCCGTCGCCGGAGCCTTCGCCTTCGCCTCCCCCCGAAGCGTTGGAGGAGTGGGTCTGGGTCGAGCTGCTCGAAGACGAGACGTTGAGTCACGCCTCGTACCGCCTGCTCGGCACGAGCCGCCGCTGGCGCGAGATCATGGCGTGGAACGGGATCCAGGAGGCCGACCTCCGCAGGCTCCGCGCCGGCTTCCGGTTCAAGGTGAAGCGCGCGGAGCTGAAGTGAACGATGCGCGCGGCGAGCCGTTTGTGACGCCGCCGCTGGCCGCGATCGGCGTCGCGCGGACCTGCCAGTTGGTGCACCACGAGGCCCCGCGACAGAGCGGGCTGGGGCGCGGCAGGGACGCCGAGATCGAGGTCTTCCAGGGTATGCAGAACGCGCTCCAGGACCTGGGCGGCTTCAGCCACGTGTGGCTGCTCTTCTGGTGCCATCACGCCCGGGGACGGCCGGTCCAGGTGCAGCCGCCTCGCGACGAGCGCAAGCGCGGCGTGTTCGCGACCCGGGCGCCGCAGCGGCCCAACCCGATCGGCCTGTCGTGCGTGCGGCTCGAGGCCGTCGAGAAGCGCGTCCTGCGGGTCTCGGACTGCGACCTGCTCGACGGTACGCCGATCCTCGACATCAAGCCCTACCTGCCCTACTGCGACAGCGTGCCGGGCGCCGAGTCCGGATACGTCGAGGCGCTGGGCAGCGAGGGCGAGGACCACCGGTTCTGGTGGCGTGAGCGTGGGGTGACGCCCCCGGCCCGCTACCAGGGAAGGCATGTGGGGCGTCCGGACCGCGACGGTCAGGTCCGGTAGTCGGCGTTGATGCGGACGTAGTCGGCCGTCAGGTCGCAGGTCCATACGTTGGCGCTTGCGTCGCCGGCGCCGAGCGCGATCCCGAGCACGACGCGCTCTTGCTGCTGGAGGTGGGCGCTGGCGGCCGCCTCGCGCTCGGGGAGCGGCGCGCCAGCGGCAAACACCTCGACGTCTCCGACCCACACCCGCGCAGCGCCCGGGTCGAACGGGACGCCCGACCTGCCGGCGGCTGCGACGACGCGTCCCCAGTTCGGGTCTCGGCCCGCGACGGCGGTCTTGACGAGCGGGCTCGTGGCGATCGTGGGCCCTACGCGGGCGGCCGCGGCGGCGTCCGGCGCGCCGCGGACCTCGAC
>CAZTQF010000426.1:0-3471 GCA_964615255.1 uncultured candidatus Brocadiaceae bacterium
GGTTACTGCCACTCGTGGTGGAACCACTCGCCAGCCGGCCGGTCGGTGCGCTCGAAGGTGTGGGCTCCGAACAGGTCTCGCTGCGCCTGCGTCAGGTTCTGCGGCAGCGAAGCGCGCCGGTAGCTGTCGAAGTAGCTGAGGCTCGCGCCCATGGCCAGCGCCGGCACGCCGCGCTCCGCGGCGAGCGCTACGATCCGCCGCCACGCCGCCTGATGCTGCTGCAGGAAGCCGCCGAGCGTCGGGTCGAGGAGCAGGTTGGGGAGCACCCCCGCTGCGCGGTAGGCGGCCTGGATGCGCTCCAGGAACCGCGCGCGGATGATGCAGCCGCCCTTCCAGATGCGCGCCACCTCGCCGAGGTCGACGCCCCACTCCTTGTCGGCGTTCGCCGTGGCGATCAGGTCGAGCCCCTGCGCGTAGCTGCAGATCTTGCTGCAGTAGAGCGCGTCGCGCAGGGCGTCGAGCAGGCCGACCTCGACGGGGCCGCGCGCAGCCGGGCCCGTCAGGTGCTGGCTGGCGTGCACGCGCTGCGCCTTCATCGCGCTGAGGTAGCGGGCCTCCACGGCCGCCTGCATCGTCGGGACCGGCACGCCGTAGCGCAGCGCGATCTCGCTGGTCCACTTCCCGGTGCCCTTCTGGCCCGCCTTGTCGAGGATGACGTCGACCATCGGCTGGCCGGTCTCGGGGTCTTGCTCTCGCAGGATCCGGGCGGTGATCTCGACCAGGAAGGACTCCAGGAAGCCCTCGTTCCACTCCGCGAAGGTCGCAGCCATCTGCGCGTGGTCCATGCCGAGCACGCTGTGCATCAGGTCGAAGCACTCCGCGATCAGCTGCATGTCGCCGTATTCGATGCCGTTGTGGACCATCTTGACGAAGTGCCCGGCGGCGCCCTTGCCGACGTGGGTGACGCACGGGCCGTCGTCGACCTTGGCCGCGATGCGGGTCAGGATCGGCGCCAGCTCGTCGTAGGCGCTCTGGTCGCCGCCGGGCATCATGCTCGGGCCGTTCAGCGCGCCCTCCTCGCCGCCGGAGACGCCCATCCCGACGAAGCGGAACCCCCGCTCGCCGAGGTCGCGGGACCGCCGGTCGGTGTCGTCGGGGTGGCTGTTGCCCGCGTCGATGATCATGTCACCCGGCTGCAGGTGCGGCAGGAACTGCGCGATCGTCACGTCGACCGGCTCGCCGGCCTTGATCAGCAGCAGCAGCTTGCGCGGCCGCACCAGCGAGGCGCAGGCCTCGGCCGGAGTCTTCGCGCCGAACATCCGGTAGCCGTCTTCGCACCGGGCCAGGGTGGACTCCAGCAGGTCCTCGGTCCGGTTCCAGACGGTGACCGGGAAGCCGTTGCGGGCGATGTTGAGGGCGAGGTTCTGGCCCATCACGGCCAGCCCGACGACGCAGATCTGAGAGGTGTCTTGCATGCGGCGACTCTGCGCCGCGATCCTACCGCGCGCGCCGCCGCAAGCACCCCGGCGCGTCGGTTCCGGCTCAGCGGCCGACGGTCGCTGCGGCCGCTTCGCGCGGCGGCAGGGCTGCGCGCCACGCGGCCCACGCGCGCGGGTCCTCGCCTGGATCGTGGCGGGTCAGCAGCTTCAGCGCGTCCCGGTAGGCGTAGACGATCCGGCGGATCTCGGTGACGCCGATCACCGTCGCGTCGAGCACGGCCCCGCTCTGCAGCACGTCGATCTGCGGATCGGCGATGAAGGAGGCTTGCGCGACCTCGACGTCGAAGTCCCGGATGTAGGCCTGCTGGTTGAGGAAGGCCACGTGCCCGCGGCTGGCGCCCGCGTCGTCCGCGGCACGCCGGAGCCCGCTGGCGGCGTAGGGGCCGGCGCGGACGAGCAGGTCGACCGCGGCCTCGTGCTGCAGCCTGCCGAGCGCCTCTGCCGTTCGGACCCGGACCTTGGCGTTGTGGTGCCCGAGCCCGCCTGCCATGTAGGTCACGTCCGCGGCGCCCACGACCGGTCGGCCGATCTCGGCGGCGGCGGCGCGGACCTTGTCGCTCCGATCGAGCACCGTGCTGCGCAGCACGAAGCGGCCGTTGCCGGCCGTCGCGCGCCGCTGCAGCGCCGAGAGCGCCGCGATCCGCTGGCGGTAGCTGCCGTTGCGTCGCGCCTGCGAACGGAGCTCCGCGTCGGCGTTGGGCTCTCGCACCATCAGCTCCTCGAGCGCGGCCAGCTTCGAAGGCTTGGTGCTCGCGTGGCAGCCGCGCAGCAGCAGCTGGACGCGCTTCTCGGTCGACGCCTGGCGCGCGGCCCGAGGCAGCAGCGCGGGCTCGAGCTGCGCGAGGAACTCACGGAGCCTGCGCGTCAGCGTCGCCTGCCGAGCTGCGGCCTCTGTCGCCAGCTTGTCGAGCGTGCGGTCGAGCAGCCGCCACATCTCCGGCTCGAGGCCATACTCGTGGGCGAGTCTGGCGAGCTGGAGGCAGGCGAACGCGCTGTCGCCGCTTTGCTTCGCCTTGCTCTTCAACGCCGCCTGCAGCTCCTTGTGGCTGCGCACCTTCGCCACGTCCTGCCGGTCGACGCTCACGCGGCCCTCGTGCGTCTCGACCTCGAAGCTGTCGGCGAGCTGGCGCACGGCGCCGATCAGCACCCTGCCGTCCTTGAGCCGGAGCTCCTTGAGGCCTTGGGCGGCAGCAGACGCGAGGAGCGTCAGCGCCGCGGTAGCGAGGAGCAGGAGATCGCGGGCTCGGGACGTGGTCGCCATGGCGGGCAGGGTGGGTCGGGTTCGAACGCGTTAGGTGGGACGGGCGGCTGTCGCTATCCTGGGCCGAGCATGAACCGTACCACCCTGCGCGTCCTGGTCTCGTGTGCGTCCCTGCTCGGGACGCTGTTGGCGCAGGAGCCGGGCTCAGAGCCCGTCAAAGCTCCACAAGCAACTGTCATCGAGAAGCTTGTGTCGAAGATGGTGGCAGCGGAGCAGCGCCTGACGAGCCTGCGGATGACCATGCGCACGTCCGGTCGGCTGCCCGGCGACCTCGAGGTCGAGACCGCTGGCGAGCTGCGTGTCCTGCGGGCGCCACAGCCCGAGGTCCCGGCGCGCCGCTTCACGCGGCTGGAGTACTCCTTCGGCGACGGCATGCGCGGCAGGCTGGAGTCGGCCGAGACCCCGGAGGGGATCCGGCTCTTCGAAGAGGATCCAGCGTTCGGCGCTGTGTTCCTGCGCATCGGCCGCGTGGTCGTGCACGACCTCGAGTGGGCGGGCAAGGTGCTGGACCGCAGTGACCTCCCCGGGATGGTGGACGCGCGGGCGCGCGCGCCGCTCGGCAGCGGCCTGCTCGCGGACATGACGCGGACCTTCGACCTCGAGACCCTTGGTCGCACGGAGCGCGCGGGGGAAGCAGGTGTTTGGATCGTCGGCCGCCGCAAGGCCGGCCTCGACGAACAGGACCCGGACCTGCCGCTCGCGGACGGCGTCGAGGTCTTCGTGCGCGGTCGAGACAGCGCGCTGCTGCTGGCGCGCTACAAGGTCGGCGCG
>CAZTQF010000427.1:0-3471 GCA_964615255.1 uncultured candidatus Brocadiaceae bacterium
CCAAGACGAGCTCTGGGTGACCGACTTCGGCCTCGCCAAGGCGCTCGAGAACGACGCGTTGACACGCTCCGGCGACATGGTCGGCACCCTGCAGTACATGGCGCCTGAGCAGTTCGCGGGCGAATACGACGTGCGCAGCGAGGTCTACGCGCTCGGGGTGACGCTCTACGAGCTGCTCACGCTCGCGCCCGCCTTCCGCGGTCGGAACCGGAGCGAGCTGATGGCCCGCGTGCGCGGCCACGAGGTCGAGGCGCTGGCGAAGGCCTGCCCGCACGCGCCGCGCGAGCTGGTCGTGATCATCAGCAAGGCGATGTCGTCGGTCCCCAAGGATCGCTACGCCGACGCGCAGGCGCTGCAGAGCGACCTGGAGGCGTTCTTGGAGGATCGTCCGATCGCGGCTCGTCGCCCGTCCGTGTGGGCGACCACGGCGCGGTGGTGTCGCCGCAACCGCGGCACCGCGGCGGCCGTGCTGGTCGCTTCGCTCGCGGTCTTGGCGGCTGCCGTCACGGGATGGACCTCCTACGGCTCCACGCAGGCGGCGCTGCGGCTCGCGCGCAGCGAGGGCCGGCGCGCCGAGAACAACCTCCGCCTGAGCCTCGCGGCGTTCGGCGACGTCTTCGACGCTCTGGTCGGCAGGGACGCCGCCCTGGACTTCGACGAGGACCCCGAGACCGGCGAGCAGACGGTGGTCGTGCAGTCGGCCGTCTCGCAGCGCGACGCGGGCTTGGTGCAGGAGATGCTCGCGTTCTATGACCGCTTCGCGGCCGACAACGCCGACAGCCAGTCGCTGCGCTACGAGACCGCGCGGGCCAACCGCCGCGTCGGCGCGATCCAGGTGCAGCTGGGGCAGGCGGACAACCTCAAGGTCGCCGAAGAGGCGTTCAGCCGGGCGCTCTCGGGGTTCGAGCGCGTCGAAGATCGTGACGTGCGCGAGGACATCGCGCAGGTGCACGTCGACCTCGGCAACCTCCAGCTGCGCCAGCGGCGAGGCGCAGAGGCGGCCACGCAGTTCGAGGCGGCGCTCGCGCTGCTGAAGGACCTGCCCGACGCGTCCTCCGCGGAGCAGCGGCTGGCGCGCGCCAAGGTGCTCTTCGACCTCTACCGGAGCAAGGACCGCTTCCGCCGTCGGCGGCAGGAGCGCCGCGGCTCCGACGAGTATTTTGCGGCGCTCGCGCTGCTCGGTGAGCTGCAGGTGGAAGACGGCGACAACCCGGAGGTGCGCGCTCTCAGCGCGCGCTGCATGCGCGAAGACGCGCGCGGCCCCGGCGGCGCCGAGCAGCAGGATCAGGTCGTCGAGGTGTTCCGCAAGCTCGCCGTGGAGCACCCGGAGCGCGCCGAGTATCAGCTCGAATACTGCGAAGCCGTGCTGGCGCGCGCCAGGAGCCGACGCAGCTCCTCGGCCGAGGAGCTCGTGTTCGCAGACGGCGTCGCGGCTCGCCTCGTCCAGCAGCAGCCCTACTTCCGGGAGTACCGCTCGGTGTTCCTGCGGCTGCGGTCGCGCTACGCGGCGACGCTGCACCGCGAGGCCACCGCCCGCGGCGAAGAGGGAGCGGCAGACCGGGCGCGCGCTGTCGAGCTGATCGTCTCGGCGCTCGAGGGCGCGCAGGAGGCGGCGATGGCTGATCTCCGCGACTACCGCTTCGTCAGCAGCGTCATCGGCGGCCGCGGGCTGCTGGGCAGGATCCTCCTGGCAGGCGGGGACAAGTCCGGTGCTCTGGAGCAGGCCAGTCTGGGCCTCGACCTGATCGAGGCCTACCGGGCGCTGATCCTTGAGGCCGCCACGCCCGGTCGGCCGGGCGACCCGGACGGCCGCGGGCGGAGCGGGATGCGGCGGCCGGATCTGCGGAGCCTGCTCCGCGAGGTGGATCGCGACCTCTCGATCGGCTTCATGCAGTTGCTGCCGCAGCTCGACGACGCAGGCGTGCGCGAACGGCTGCGCAAGCTCGCGACGGGCCGGTAGATCCGTCACGATGAGGGCATGAGCACGCGCCGATCCCTCGCCTTCGCGCTGCTGGCGGCCGCTGCCGGCTGTCAGAGCCTGCTGCCCTGGAGTCCGGAGCGGGCGCGCTGGCGGCTCTGTCCGAGCGGCGTCGACCAGAGCCTCCGCGGCCTCGCGCCCGTCAGCCGGGACGTGTGCTACGTCGGCGGCAGCGAGGGGACGCTGCGCAAGACGACCGACGGCGGCGAGACCTGGCGGGACGTGGCGCCTGCAGGGAGCAGCGGCTGTGACTTCCGCGACGTCGAGGTCCTCGCAGCGGACGTCGTCGTCGCGATGGTCGCGGGCACGCCGGCGCGCCTCTACCGGTCGACGGACGGCGCTGCGAGCTGGACGCTGGTTCACGAAGATCCGCGGCCGGAGGCCTTCTTCGACGCGGTGGCGTTCGACGGCGCGCGCGGCGTCGTCTTCGGCGACGCGATCGACGGTCGCTTCGTGCTCCTGGAGAGCCTGGATGCTGGCCGCTCGTGGCAAGACGTGCCGGGTCAGCCCTTGCCCGCGCCGCGCGGGCAGGAGGCGGCCTTCGCCGCGAGCGGGACGTGCCTGGTCGCAGGACCGGACGGGTTCTCGCTGGTCACGGGCGGGGAAGCCTGCCGGCACGTCGGCTTCTTGCCGGGCGGGCCGCGGCGGGTCGTCGAGCTGCCGCTCTGCAGCGGCGCTGGCTCCAGCGGCGCGTTCTCGGTCGCGTGGAGCGCTGCGCGCGGCGTCTGCGTCGGCGGCGACTACCGGTCTGTCGAGCGCGACGACGGCAGCGCGGCCTACACCGAGGACGGGGGACGCAGCTGGCGGCCCGCGGCGGCTGGCGGCTACCGTTCGGGCGTGGCGTGGGTCTCCCCGCGCGACGTGGTTGCCGTCGGCTCGCACGGCGCGAGCTGGTCGAGCGACGGCGGCCGGACCTTCGCGCCGTTCGGGAGCGAGGCCTTCCACAGCGTCGGGCGGGCGCGTGACGGCGCCGTATGGGCTTGCGGCGCGAACGGGCGCGTCGCGCGGCTCGTGCTCGGTCCGCGCCCGTGAGCCCGGGACCTCGGGGGCCGCGTGCCTTCGCGGTGTCCCGGCGGTAGGCTCCGTGCGCCCGACCGCATGACTGAACTCCCGCTCGATTCGTCGTTCGTCGCAGCTGCTCCTGGCAGCGTCCCGCTGGAAGACGGCGCGCTCCACGTCTGGGCCGTCCCGCTCGATGGCGATCCAGCGCCGTTCGACGGGCTGCTGTGCGCGGTCGAGGAGGACCGCCTCGCGCGGTTCCGGTTCGCCGACCACCGGCGCCGCTACCAGATCAGCCACGGCGCGCTGCGCCGGATCCTCGCTGGCTATCTGCAGCAGGACCCGCGCGCCATAGGGTTCCGGCACGGGCCGCGCGGCAAGCCGTTCTTGGACGGGGGCGGGCTGTCGTTCAACTTGTCGCACTCGGGGCAGCTCGCGCTCGTGGCGGTGACCTCCGAGGAGGTCGGCGTCGACGTGGAGAAGGCCCGGCGGCT
>CAZTQF010000428.1:0-3470 GCA_964615255.1 uncultured candidatus Brocadiaceae bacterium
GACTACGAGGTCCGCGCGCGCGTCGCCGGGCGGACCGCGCGCAGCGAAGCGCGCACGGTCTCGGTCACAGCGGACCGCGCGCAGCAGGACGTCGTGCTGGTCGTCGAGGCCGGCCGGGTCGTCCAGGGCGTCGTCAAGAACGACGCCGGCCAGCCGCTGCAGGACGCGTTGGTCAGCGTGCGCGGTCGCCCTGGAGAGATCTCGCGGTCGCGGCAGGACGGGACGTTCACGGTCGAGCTGCCGCGCCGCGGCGCCGAGCTGATCGTGTCCGTCGGCGACAGGAGCTCGGAGCGGGTCGTCCCGATCGCGCGCGACCAGCAAGAGGTCGAGGTCGTGCTGGACACGCCGCCGACGTGCACCATCGAAGGCGTCGTCGTCGGCGTCCCGGGCCGCCGACGGCTGCCGGGAGTGTTGCTGCGCGTGACGCCGCTGGGCGACGGCGCGGCCCCGGACACCCGGTCGCGCTGGGTCCCGACCGAGGACGGCGCGCTGCGTCGCTCGCAGATCCCCAGCGGAGCCGTTCGGCTGGAGCTCTGGTGTGACGGCTTCGCGCCCGCCGTGTTGACGCGCAGCCTGTCGCCGAACGTCGACAACGCGCTGGGAGAGGTCGTGCTCGAGCGCGGTTCGCGCTTTCGTGGGGTCGTCCTCGACGAGGCGGGCGCGCCGGTGGCGGGCGCGATGGTGCTGCTGGGGGAGGAGTCGGACTTCGGGCTGTGCGAGCCGTCGGTGCGGAGCGCCGAGGACGGCACCTTCGCGCTCGACGGCGTCACCAGCAGGTCGCGCCAGCTGGTCGTGCGCCACCCGGCGTTCGCCGTGCGCACGGTGGAGCTCGACCTGCCGATGGACGTCCTCGCAGACAGGCCCGTCCCGATCGAGCTGGCGCGGGGCGGGACCATCGAGGTCGTCGTGCCGGTCGGAGAGATCCCCGACAACGGGCTCGTGTTCCTGCGTCGCGGCGGCCGGCTGGTCACCAGCGCGGTGCTCGACGAGCGCGGCTACGCGTGGTTCGCGAACCGCAGCGCCGGCGCCTACTCGGTCAAGCTCGCGAGCAAGGAGATGGGAGAGAAGACCGTCGAGGTCAAGCCCGGCGTCGCCGTCACGCGGCTGTCGTTCTGATCGTCCGCAAGCGGCGGCGAGACCATCTCTGCTGTGTTGCGCTGCCCGCGGCCAGCGGGGAAGCTCCGGCGCATGCGCGTTCTCCCCTACCTCGCCGCGCTCGCGCTGGTCGCGTGCCGTGACCCCGGCGCAGCACCTTCGACGTCCGAGCCTGCCCCGGGAACGACGTCTGCCCCCGACGTGAAGCCTCAGGCCGCGCAGGCTCACGCCACGGCCGCGCCGTCTATGGCGCTGCTGTCGATCCAGGCAGGCCGGTGCGCTGCGTGCCACGAGCTCGGGGGCGACGCAGGGACGGCGTTGGCCGCCGCGCCGGCCCCGTCGCTCCCCGCGCTGGCGCGGCAGGTGGACTCGCAGCGCGCGATCCACTTCGCGGGCGATGCTTCCACGGACGTCGCGGCGTGGCTGCTGTCGATGGCCTACGACGCTCGGGAAGCGGCGGGTCCGCTCGAAGCCGCGCCGATCCGCGCCGGCATGGTCGCGCGCGGCGAGCAGCTCGTCCGCGAGCTGGGCTGCGCTGCGTGCCATGACGACGCGTCGCTGCAGCTGGCCGAACACACCGACCACGCGCACCTGACGGCTGCGCTGGCGAGCCGGGTCGCCGGTCCGACGCAGGTCGCGCACGTGCCGCTCCGCGAAGCGGAGGCGGCCGCCGTGGCTGCCTACCTGCTGCGCGACCAGCTCAAGGAGGGCCAGCGCGGCCAGGGCTTCGCGTGGCGCTGCTTCGAGACCGACAAGGGCTACGGGCAGTGGCCGGACATCTCCTCTTGGACGCCGAAGGCCAGCGGCGTCACCTCCGAGATCGGCGTCGGCGTCGCGACGCGCGGCTCCAACTACCTGGTCGAGTTCACCGCGACGATCGACGTGCCCGCGACGGGCGAGTGGACGTTCGCCATCGTCAGCGACGACGGCGGCTGGATCTGGGTCGACGGCGAGCCGCTCGCCGCCAACCCGGGCATGCACCCCGCGACGCGCAAGCAGGGCAAGGTGACGCTGACCCAAGGAGCGCACGACCTGCGCGTCGGCTTCACGCAGGGCGGCGGCGGCGCGGTGCTCGAGGTGCTCTGGTCGGGCCCCGGCGTCGCAGAGCAGCCGATTCCCGCGGCCGCTGCGACGACCTCGGTGACGAGCCTGGTGCCGCCCGACCTGCAGCGCGCGGCGCTGCCGGCCGAGCAGGTCGCGCGCGGCCGCGCCGCGGCGCGCGCCGCGCGCTGCGACGCGTGCCACCACGTCGGCGACCCTGCGTTCGACGCGCTCCCGGCGCCGGCCGCGGCCAAGCCCTGGCAGGAGCTGCCCGGCAGCGGTAGCTGCAGCGTCGCGGGCGTCGCAGGCCTGCAAGCCGGCGCCGAGGTGCCCGCGGAGGTCGACGCGGCGACGCGGCTGCGCGCCGCGCTGGTCGCCGACGGGTGCCTGACGTGCCACGTGCGCGACGGCGCAGGCGGGCTCTCCGAGGAGGTCAAGGCGACGCTCGTCGAGGTCGAGGACATCGGCGAGGAGGGGGTCGTGCCCCCGGACCTGACCCAGGTCGGCCGCCGCTTGCGCCCCGCGTGGCTCGAGCGCGTGGTGCGCGACGGCCACAAGGCCCGCGACTACGTGCGCATGCGCATGCCGGCGTTCGGCGACGAGAAGGCGCGGCAGTACGCCGCGTGGTTCGCCGAGGTCGACGCGCCGGGCGTTACGGACGAGGAGCCGCCGTTCTCCGAGGAGGCAGCCGAGCGCGGGCGGACCCTGGCGGGCGTCGGCGGCCGCAACTGCATCTCGTGCCACCGCATGGCCGGGCGCGCTTCGCTCGGCCCGCAGGGCATGGACCTCAGCGAGCAGCACGAGCGGCTGCGTCCAGAGTGGTTCCGGGAGTGGCTGCTGCACCCGACCGCGCTGCGACCGAACACCCGCATGCCGACCTTGTGGCTGCGCGGCGACGAGCAGGACGTCAAGGACGTCGACGCGATCCGCACCTGGCTGTCGCTCGGCAAGGCGGCTCCCTTGCCCAAGGGCATCGTCGTCGACCGTGCGTCGATGACGCTCGACCCGGTCGACCGGCCGGTGCTGCACGGGGCGTTCCTGCAGGGCGTCTCGGCGCGCACGCTGATGGTGGGCACACCGCAGCGCACGCACTTCGCCTTCGACCTCGTCGAGCCGCGCCTCGTGTGGCTCTGGCGCGGCGCCTACGTCGACGCGACCGGCACCTGGGTCGGCAGGGCCGGCAAGCTGGTGAAGCCGCTCGGCGACGACTGGCAGGTCGTCGAGGACTTCGCGGTGGTGGCGGACGCCCCGCGCCGCATCGTCGGCCAGGGGCGCACGAAGGACGGCTACCCCGTGCTGCGGGTCGCGGTCGGCGACGCGGCGAGCGCGAAGCG
>CAZTQF010000429.1:0-3468 GCA_964615255.1 uncultured candidatus Brocadiaceae bacterium
ACCTCGATCCTCGCCGATGGCGTGATCGACGAGAAGGAGCGGAAAGCCCTTCTGGGGTTCTGCGCCGAGTTCGCCTCAAACCACGTCGACCTTCTCCTCCAGGGGGAGGTGACTACGGAGTTCGTCAAGCACGGCGTCTGCGCAACAGCTCTAGAGGTCTCATTCGACGGCCAGACCTTCTGCATCACGGGTGCATCGAAGCATGCGAAGCGGCGTGAGATCGAGAGCATCATCGCCGGCCTGGGCGGTGTGCCACGGCCTCGCGTTGTGCGCGACCTCAACTACCTCATCGTGTGCGCCGAGGGGAACCGACACTGGGCCTTCTCGTGCTACGGCCGGAAGGTCGAGGAGGCGATGCGTTTTCGCCGCGACAACGGAGCGCAGATCGTCATCACGCACGAGAACGACCTGTGGGACGCTGTTGAGGACGCCGGTGGACGCCGGCCATAACCGGGAAGACACCGCGCGTCCAAGGCGCCTGTTCCTCGACTCGTGCTCTTGGAGTCGACTTGCAGAATGCCCAGACGCCGAGCTCGTTACGCGGCGAATCTTGTCCAGCCGCTTCGATGTCGTCGTCTCGCTCGACGTCCTCATCGAAGTGCTCTGCACACCCAAGCGGAGTCGTCGCTTCAAACTTGTTCAACCGATGAAGCGCTTGATGCGCCGCATCGTCGGCGCCCCGCCCGTTGCCGAGGTGCTCACGATGATGCCTTCCGACGAACCCGGTCACCCTTGGGGGGCCTACTTCACGGAAGTCGTCAAGCACAACCTAGGGAGGGGCAGCCTGGATTCGGATCTCTTCGCGGAGGCAACTCAGACGGCCACTCACCAAAGGAAGCGCGAGAAGGAAATGAACCACGAAGCGCGCGACCGATTCTTGGAGCGGTTTGAACCGCAAGACGCCAATCAGTCTCTTGAGGAAGCGCTCATGGTCTCCGCACGGGACCGCGAGCTCCTCCGGACCACGAAGGCAGACCTTCGAGCGATCGCGAGAGACGGCGCGACGGTAACCGAGCAACGAAGAGCAGGAATACTCGGGGCCTCGAGCTTCCGATGCATGGCGGTTGGCGTCATGCACTTGGCGCGCGCTGCCTGTCTGGCCCCAAGCAAGGGGAAGCAACGCGGCCTGCCTAACTTCACCGACTTGGGATACCTGTCGTTAATGCCTTGGTGCGGCCACTTCGTGACAGATGACGGGCAGCTACGCACAGCCGCTGAAGCCGCCAAGTCGCACGTCCGAGGCATCGAAGCTGAAGTCGGGAGCTTCGCTGATCTGCACCGCCTCCTGATTGACGATCAGCCCGGGTAGCCAGAACGGGGTGGTCGCATTCTTGGGGAAATGCGCCGACCACGCCGACGGGGCGTCAGCAGCGAGTCGCCCCTCGTCACCGACCGCTGCGCCGCCCCGCGCCGAGCCCTGCCAAAACGCGTGCCAGGCCGGCGGCGCTCACCGTTGACCAACGGTGTTTCAACGGTGAATCGCGGTACATTTCCCGGATTCGGGCCCGAAATTCAATCCGACGCCACCGGATCGGCGACCACTTGATGTGCGCCCCGAGACCGACGTGCATGGGGCCATGCACCTCCAAGCGGCCTCCGGCCAATTCCAAGTTCAGCTCCGAGCGGACGGCCGCAGCGAGCACACCCGCAAGCAGTACGAGCGGCACGTTCGAGCCCTGATCGGGTGGCTCGCCGGCACCGACCACGGGGCCGAGGTCGAGTCGCTGACGCCTGCGATCATCGCCGCGTTCCTCGCCTCCCCCGAGGCAACCTCGAGTGCCCATGGAGGCACGAAGAAGGCGAGCTCAGCGAACGCCATGCGCACGAGCATCAGGTGCTTCTGCCGGTGGGCCCACGAGTCCGGCCTGGTCGGCGCGAACCCGGCTCGCCTACTCCGGCGCGCACGATGCAGCCCACCGCCACCGAACGCCCTGCACGCCGACGAGCAGGCACGGCTGCTCGAAGTCCTCGACGCAGCTCAGGGCAAGGCAGCCGAACGCGACCGCGCGCTGGTCTACCTGCTCCTGCACGCCGGAATTCGGATCGGCTCGGCGGTTGCGCTCGACACCGAGGACATCGACTTCGTGCACGGCGAACTGCACCTGCGCTCCGCCAAGAACGACACCCGGACGACGGCTGTGTTGCCGGCGACCGCAGACGAGCCGCTGCGGCAGCTGGTCGGCAAGCGCACGACCGGGCCCGTGTTCCTGGCCGGCGAGCGGCGCGTCAGCCTGCGGAACGCCCAGCGGCGCATCGCCGGATGGCTAGCTGCGGCTGGGATCAAGGGCAGGTCGGCTCACTCGCTCAGGCACAGCTTCGCCACGGGGCTGCTCGCGAGGACGGGTGACCTCCGCTTGGTCCAGGCCGCGATGGGGCACCGATCGATCGTCAGCACGACCGTCTACGCAGCGGTCGACCGTGCGCGGCTGCGGGCGGCTGTCGGCGCGTAGGGCAGGCGAGTAACCTCGCAGGACACAGCCCCAAGCGACGCGCCGAGCATGACCTCCAAGCGGGAAACCCAAGACGGCGACGGCCGATCACGTCAACGACATCACGGACTCAACGAGGCCATCTCCATGGCCTACTTCGTGTTGTCGAGGCCTGAGTTCGCGGCTCCACCGCCCCTGGAAGATCGCTCCCTCGTGGCGAGGCTGTTCGTCGAGGTTCGTCGCTACGAGCCACCGATCAGCTCGCAGGACGCGGCGGGCCTCGTCGTCCTGCGGCTTACGAACGAGTTCTGGCCGGAGGGCCGCACAGACACGCTCGGTGCTCAGGCCGCGAACGTTCAGGGGCTGAGTCTGGCCAACGCGATCGCCCCGCTAGAGATGCGCGCGGCCGGCTTCGCGCCTCCCCGTGTCCTACACGCGAATGCGGCGCCCCACGTGCTCATGGCCTACGCGCACGCGGCGCACGCGCGCTGGATCGAGTGGTACCAATCGAGCCTTGATCCCTACCGCCGCGCCGAGACGGAACGACATGAGTGCCTGCACTGGCTCGCCAAGAAGCACTGCCTCCGCCCGGCCGTGGATCCGACCCCCGCGGCGCGCGAGGCATCGAAACGACTGGACGCGTTCTTCGCTCGCCGCGGCCTCGGACCGGCGGGCATGACGCCCGAGGACGTACTGTCCGAACTCCACCTGCTTGAGCCAGGTGAGATCGGCCGGCGAGGCATTCTCCATCTACGGTCAGACGGTCGGCTGCATTTCGACGCCAAGCGCATGCGAGACCCCCTCAGGTCGGTCAAACGCGCAGGCCTACCGACCGCGGAGATGACTCGCGCACTCCCTGCTGAGACCCATGGTCCGGCGCGCGCCGTCGAAGCGGCAGAACAGCTTGCGGCGCTGCGCGGCAAGGTCGACCAAGTTGACCAGCTCATCATCGACCACTGGCACGAGCCCAACGTGAAGCTCGCGGAGTTGACGGGCCGGACCCCTCAACGCATCGGTCAGCGGAAGAAGGCCCTGCGGT
>CAZTQF010000430.1:0-3463 GCA_964615255.1 uncultured candidatus Brocadiaceae bacterium
ACCGTCGGCTTCGGCACCTCGGGCACGTTCTACAACTTCCCCGACCCGACGACCGCGCTCGGCTACAGCGCCAACGGCAACACCGGGATCGGCTGGACGTTCGTGCGCGACGAGTTCGGCGCCACCCTCTACCTGATCGACCACAACGACGGCGGCCTCGGCCCCAACGCGATCAGCGCCCCGACCGTGCTCGGGACCGTCCCGATCACCGCGGGCGTCAACGACGGCTGGCAGCGCCTCCGCATCGAAGTGATCGCGGGCACCGCGATCGCCAACTTCGGCGGCACCTACGGCGTCGGCGACGGCACCGTCTTCACGGGCCAGGTCGCGGACGTCGACCGCGGCGTCTACATCAGCTACCGCGAAGGCCTGACCGCGCTGAGCGACGCGCGACCGTTCACCTGGGACCTCATGACCGTCACCGCCGAGGGCTCGGCGCGCGCCGTCGCCTACGGCGTCGGCTGTGACAACCTGACGCTCACGACGACCGGCACGCCGTCGATCGGCAACTCGACGTTCTCGCTGGACGTCAGCAACAGCGGCCTGATCCCGTTCTCGTTCGTCGCGTTCGGCACCCAGGCGGTCAACCCGGGCCTCGACCTCACCGGCCTCGGCATGCCGGGCTGCTTCGGCTACACGAGCCTCGACATCGGCTTCGTGGTGACCAACCCGATCGTCGGGACCACGGCGTCGCTGCCGCTGCCGGTCCCGAGCGCGCCGGCCTTCATCGGCTCCCAGTTCCACGCGCAGGGCGTCGGCTTCACGCTCGCCAACGCGCTGAACCTGGCGTCGTCGAACGGCATGTCGCTGTTCTTCGGGCTGTAGGCCCGAAGCCGCCAAGGCGCGGTCCTACAGACCGCGCTTTGGCGAAGCGTCGTCCGGCGCGGTCCTACAGACCGCGCTTTGTCACCAGGTAGACGGCGAAGGAGCCCAGCCAGTGACCGCCCTCGTAGTGCTCACCGGTGACCGCTGCGAGGCCCGCGTCGCGGTGCCGGCGCGCCGCGCGCAACACCGCAGGGGTGCGCGGGTCGCCCTGCGGCAGCCCCTCGGCGATGCCCTCTAGCATCCAGGCGCGCGCCAGGTTGAGCCCGTCGAGGTGCGCCAGCTTGCCGTCCGCCTTGTCCGTGACGACGGCGGGCGCGAGCGCGAAGTCCACGCCCATGCCCGGCAAGAAGCGGCCCAGCCACTCGGCGTAGGCCGTCGGCAGGAGCACCCGCCGCATCAGGTCCGCCTCCGCCAGGCCCGGCGAGAGGAAGTCCTGCCCGCCCGGCTCGAACGCGAGGCTCCAGCCGCGGTCGTCCTCGTAGAACGCGCGGGCGCGCGCGCGCAGCAGCTGTTCGAACTCGACGTCGCTGACGGTGCGCGCCCAGTCCAGCATCAGGCCCATCGCGAACGCCGTCTGGCTGTGCTCGCCCGTGCGGATCGGGTGGCTCAGCTTCGGAAACCACGCGACGAGCCGCGCGCGCCCGGCGTCGGTCAGCGGCCGCAGCGCACGCGCCCACGCGCGCGCTTCAGGGTCGTCCCAGCTACGCAGCTCGGCGTCGAGCTGCAGCAGCCACGCGAGGCCGTACGGCCGCTCAAACGAGGCGCGGCCCTTGCCGGTCAGGTAGGCGACCTCGGCCGCGATGTTCGCCTCGGTCAGCGAGCGGCGCAGCGCCGCGCGCGCGGCCGCTGCGAAAGGCGCGTCGGGATACACGCGCGCCAGCCGGGCCAGCAGCCAGTGGCCGTGCACCGACGAGTGCCAGTCGAAGCAGCCGTAGAACGCCGGCGTCAGCGCGCTCGGCGCGGCGACGTCCGCCTCGGACTGCAGGACGTGGCTGATCTTGTTGGGATACTCCCGGTGGACGCAGTCGAGCGCGAGTCGCGCGAACCGCGCGGCGGCCTCGACCGGGAACTCCGCGGCCTCCTGGGCGCGGACGCCGACGGCCGCGGGCAGCGCAGCCAACATCAAGCAGGGTACTACTCGCATATGCGCTGGGTCCGGTCGCGCAGCCGCAGCTGGCCGCACGCGGCGTCGGCGTCCGGGCCAGCCGAGTCGCGGATCTTGGCCAGCATGCCCCGCGCGTTGACGCGCTGCACGATCTCCACGATGCGCGGCCGCGGCGGCGAACGGTAGGGCACGCCCTCGACAGGGTTGTAGACGATGAAATTGACGTAGCCACGCGCAGAGCGCAGCAGCTCGACCAGCATTTCGACGTCCTCGTCGCTGTCGTTGACGCCTTCGAGCAGGGTGTATTCGAACTGGATCGGGATGCCGACGTCGCGCCCGTAGTCGTCGGCCGCCGCGACGATGTCCTGGATCGGATCCTTGTGCGCGCGCGGCAGCAGGTCGCGGCGCACGTCGTCCCTGGGCGTATGCACCGACAGGGCGAGGCACGGCCGGGCCGCGGCGGCCCGCATGCGCTCGATCGCCTTGACGCCGCCGACGGTCGAGAGCGTCTGCCGCCGGGTCGACATCGCCAGCTCGTCGCGCATCCGCGCGACCGCCTCGAGCACGTTGTCCAGGTTGTGGGACGGCTCCCCCATGCCCATGTAGACCACGCGGCCGATCGGCATCTCGCGGCGCGCGTGCACGACCTGCTCGACGATCTCGTCGGAGTCCAGGTGCCGCTCGACCCCGAACATCCCCGACGCGCAGAAGCGACAGCTGACCGCGCAGCCGACCTGAGTCGAGACGCAGCACGCGCCGACGGGCATCGCGACCGTCTCGACCTTCCTCTCGTCACGCAGCTCCAACAGCAGCTTCACGGTGCCGTCGCGCGACGTCGTGCGGTCGGCGACGCGCGTTACGAGCCCCTGCTCCAGCCACAGCTGGACCAGCCGCCATTCCCCGTCGGAGAGCCGCCAGCCGCGACGATCGAACTCCTCGGGCGTGACGGTCTGCCCCGCCGCGACGAGGCGACGGGCGACCAGGGTCTTCTCCCGCGACAGCACCTGCCCGAGCCCGGACAGACCCGACCTGACGAGGTCGCTCGGAGCTTCTGAGGGCGGGAACGAAGGAGGGGACATCGACGCTGCCGTGGCAGCGTGCCGCAGCGGCCGAAGCCGTGCAATCGGCAGCCGCTGGGATCGCCCTCGACGCGCGGCTCGGGGCAACGCAGAGGCCCTGCGCATCGGCCGTGACCCCGAGAGTGCGCCTGCCAATACCGCCCGCCATCTGCTCAACTGCGGCGCATGAAGACCCCCCTCGTTCCCGCCTTGGCCACGGCCATTCTCAGCCTGGTCCTCGCAGCCTGCGGCGGCGACCCAGGCCCGAACAAGCTCCGGGTCTCGGGCATCCCCGACAGCAAGGGCACCGAGATCGACGCGCTCGCCCGCGCGGTCGAGTCCTACCTCGGCAAGGAGCTCGGCATGGAGGTGGAGTACGTCAACGCCACCAACTACGACGCGGCGGTCGCGATGATCGGCTCCAACAAGGTCGACCTCGGCTGGTTCGGCGGAGTCACCGGCGTCGACGCGGTCG
>CAZTQF010000431.1:0-3462 GCA_964615255.1 uncultured candidatus Brocadiaceae bacterium
GGCGGTCGTCCTCACGCAGGCGCGCCGTGAACCTGCCCCGCAGCTCGGTGCCGAGCACGCGCAGCAGGTGCGTCGCCGCGGGCTCTCGCAGGTGGAACGCGAGGTAGCCGGAGAGGAACGCGCGCAGCGCGGCGGCCGCGCCCTCGCCGGGCTGCCCGCGGAACTGCAGCTCCCGTCGTCGGTGCTCGCGCCAGTGGTCGAGCACGGCGAAGAAGAGCTCTTCTTTGCCCGCGAAGTGGAAGTAGAGCCCGCCCTTGGTCACGCCCGCGCGAGACGCGATCGCGTCGAGGGTCGTAGCGGCGTAGCCCCCGGCCGCGAACTCCGCGGTCGCCGCCTCGATCAGGCGACCCTTGAGCGTCGGATCCGCGGGGCGCGCCATCGCTCGTTCAGCGGTTGCTGAAGAAGCTCTGCCGGACGTCGGGCGGCAGGTAGAAGTCGACCAGGAACGGGTTCCAGGCGCGCTCCTCCTGCGAGAACTGGTCCATGTCCAGGTAGCTCTCGCCGAAGTCCTGGAACATCTCGTCCTGCAGATCGACCGGCTGGACCCGCAGGCCGACGCGCTCCTCGAACGGCACGATCGGCAGGATCTTGCCCTCCGAGCCGTCGTCGAGCCGGAGCACGACCGAGCGCGCGCGCCGCAGCAGGTAGATGCGCTTGCGCTCGCTGTCGTTGCGCTTGAACAGCGAGGCGAGGTGGATGCTGAACACCTCGGAGTTGACGGTCAGCTTGGTGCGGATCGCCGCCTTGATCTTCTCGTCCGGGATCTGCGCGAACTCCTCGACCTCCTCGAGGTCCTCGAGGCTCTCGAAGAAGCGCTTCAGCGACTGCGTCCCGAGCATGAGGTCACCGAAGTCCGATGCCTGCTCGGCCTCGCTGTCCGACGCCTCCTGCGTCGCCTCCTCGTCGACCTCGTTGCGGTAGCGGAGGATCCCGTCGAGCACGCGGTCGGGGACCTCCTCCTCGCGGAACAGCCCGCGCAGCACCGGCCAGGTCGCGGTGTTGATGTTGACCTTGATGCCGACCCCGTCGGGCTGCCGCGCCTCTTCGCCCTGCTCGCCCTCTCCGCCGGGCTCACCCGCCGGAGCGCTGCCCTCCTCTTCTCCGCCGCCCGGGTTCGCGGGCGCGCGCCCCGCGGCCGCGTCGATCGCCCGCTGGCGCGCGAGCTTCTCGGGATCGCCTGGGTCCGGCACGAGCGACGTCCAGATGGTGAGCACCGACTCGAGCCCGAGGTGGACCTTCTGGTCGATGACCTTGTCGAAGAACAGGTCGTCGTCGATCGACGGCAGCAGCATCAGCTCGTCGAGGTGCAGCGGGATCGCGAAGTCTAGGTCCTGATCGCTCCTGCTCTTGAGCGGCGGGACGGGCATCGCGTCCGTTCCGGGCCGCCGCGCCCAGTCAACGATCTGCTGGACCATGAGCGCCGCGTCGCTCGACGCCACGTCCCACTCGGTGTCCTGCCGGAGCGCGTCGATCAGCCGCGTGAGCCCCTCGCGGGACTCCTGCGCGAACTCCTCGTCGGGGCTCCAGATCGACAGCAGGTTGAATTTGCGGTTCTCGTCCTCGATCCAGACGTAGGTGGTCAGGTCGTTGTCGGGGTGACCGGAGGGCTCGAACCATGCGTCCCGGCTGGAGTCGCACTTGGTGGTCGGGTCCTCCTCAGCCGCGCCTTCCTCCCCGGGCGCCCCGCCCTCGCCGCCCGGATCGGCGCCGCCGAGCAGCGCGCCGAGGCCGCCCGCGCCCTCGCCGCCGGCGGCCGCGCTGGCCGTGTCCGCCAGGAGCTTGTCCTCCGCTTCGCCGAGCTCGTAGAGCATCAGCGTGTTCATCCGCGCCAAGAGCGCGTCGTTCTCCCCCGTCGAGCGCACCATGCGGCTGGAGACGACCAGCTCGGCGACCAGGATGTAGAGCAGGATCGAGAAGATCAGCGCCATGACCAGCGCCACGCCAGCCTCCCGGTCGCGGCGCGCACAGGCGCCTTCGGGCTCGCAGCGAGCGGGGTCTGGAGAAGATCGCGACATGGGCTGGACTCCGACGAGCAGTGTAGCCGTTCCTTCCCGGATCCACGCACCCCGCGGCGGCGGCCCGCCCCCGCCCCGCTAGAACTGGGTGCCGATGACCGGCGCCCCGCGGTCCTCGACGATCCTGGGCGTGATGTGGAACTCCACCGTCGTGTCGTTGCGGACGGTCGAGCTGGAGCGGAACAGGTAGCCGAGCACGGGGATGTCGCCGAGGATCGGGACCTTGGTCTCGTTCTCGAACTGCGTCTTCGACTTGAGCCCGCCGATCACCAGGGTGTGGCCGTCTTTGAGGTAGACGGTCGTCACCGCGCTGCGCTGGCTCGTGACCGGCGTCACGATCGGCTCGGTGTCGGCGAAGCTCGTGATCGCCGAGACGTCGGCGAACACCTGCAAGATGACGCTGTCGGTCCCGGCGATGACCGGGATGATGTTCATGCGGACGCCGACGGGCTGGAAGCTGATGTCCGTCGCGACCTCCGAGCCGAGCTGGGAGAACTTCGCCTTGGGGAACGGCACCTGGGTCAAGGTCGAGATGGCCGCGACGCCGCCGTTGCGGACGACCATCTTCGGCGAGCTGGTGATGTCGGCGAGGTTGTTGGCCTCGAGCGCTTCGACGAGCGAGTTGAGCTCCCAGGCGTCGTGGATGCCGCCGAGCGCGAAGCGACCGATGTCCGCCACCGGCGTCGTGCCGACGATCGGCTGGCTCGCCGGGAACGCCGACGAGTAGGACCGCACCAGCTGGCTGCTGGTCAGGTTGTTGAGGATCGGCGTATTCTCGTCGAGCTGGGCGACGCCGAACGAGAGCGCGTCGCCGGTGTTGTACTCGATGACGTTCACGCTGATCTCGACCTGCGGGATGCTGGCGTAGAACAGGTCCAGCGCCGCCTCGAACGCGGCCAGGCCGGCCGGCTGGGCCGAGACCAGCGCCAGCGACACCGTCGGCGCGTCCTTGTACTTGAACGCCGGAGGCTCGCCCGTGATCACGGACGGCTTGTTGGTCTGATCCACGAGCCGCGCGCCGCTCAAGACCTCGAAGTCCGGCACGAACGTCACCTCGACGCTGTGCTCCCGCAGCATGCGTCCCAGGATGCTCTTCGCGTCGGGACCGCCGATCTTGAGGCCGGGGGGCGGAACCGGCTGCGGCTGGCCGCCGCCGACCGGCGGCTTCTCCGGCGAGATCTCGGCGATGAGCTTCAGGAACGTCTGCGCGAGGTCTCCGGCGAGGAAGAACTGCTTGGTGACCGAGCCGTCGGCCGCGATGAGCACGTTGCTGCCGAACTCGAGCCGGAGGCGCGCGTCCCGCTGCTCGGTGGTCTCCGGATCCTGGCCCCGCGGGTCCTGCCCCGCGCCGGGCTCTTCCCACGCCTGCTCGACGCCACGATCGACCGCGGAGTCGTCGCCGAGCTTCCAGGCGATGGGCCCAGCGCTCGCGGAGCTGCCGTAGATC
>CAZTQF010000432.1:0-3459 GCA_964615255.1 uncultured candidatus Brocadiaceae bacterium
GCCTCCGCAACCACCCGAGCGACGGCGAGGGGCGCGAAGAGCCCGCCGACGCCGCGGCCCTGTAGCCGGGGCGGGGTGCGGAGCTCCGGCCGGCGAGGCCGCCTCGCCCTGGCCTCGATCGCTTGGATCGGCGCGCTGGCGTGCCCGCTCGGTGAGCCGCTCGCGCAGCAGGCCAACGCTCCCGCCGCGCGTTCGCTGACGACGCCCGACGGCAGCCGCTTCGTGCTGCTCGCAGACGCGCAGCTTCGGCAGGTCCACTGGTCCCTCGCGAGCTGGATCGACGGCCGCGACGACCCGCCGAACCTCGCCGGCCTGACGCTGGCGACCCTGCACGCCTCGCTCAACGGCACGTGGGCGACGGGCAGCGCCGATGCAGACGCCGAGCAGGCGGCGCTCGCGGCGCTCGATCTCGCCTGGCAAGACCGCATGACCGACCCCGGCGACGCGGCCTACGGCAGGACCCTGGTCCAGCGCGACCGCGCCGCCGCGGCGCTGTGCGACCAGCGCGCGTTCGGCCGCGTGCTCGCCGCGCTCCCCGCGCACCGACCGGAGATCGTCGAACGAGGCGGCGTCGGCGTGTTCGCGCTGACGACGGTCGCGCAGGCGCTGCCGCAGCTGGCGCGGCTGATCGTCGAGCGTCGCGAACAGCAGGCGCTCCGTGGGCTCGCGCGGAGCTGGCTGCCCAACGTGATGCAGCGCGCCGCCGACTACCAGGCGCACCCGGAGCGGCGCGTCCAGGCGGAGCTGCTGTCGCTCGCGGCCCCGACGTCGCCGACCATCGCGCTGCTGGAGCCGCCGCCGATCGCCGCGCCGCGCCGCGCGCAAGCGCTCGACGCGTGGACCGCGAGCCAGCACCCGACGCGGACTGTGCACGTGCTCTACGGCGGCTTCGATCCGGACGCGGTCGCCGCGATGCTCGCGGACGTCTTCGCAAAGACCGCGCTCCCCGAGCCGCCGCCGTCTCGGCGGCGCGCAGCTCGCCGCCTCGCCGCCCAGCGACGGTCGGTGATCCCTGGCCTGCCGGCGAGCCAGGTCTCCCTGGCCTGGGTGCTGCCCGAAGGGACGAACCGCTGGGTCGCGTCGGTCGCGGCCCGCTGGCTGAGCGAAGGCCCGCTCGCACGGCTCAAGCAGCTGCTTCGCAAGGAGCGGCCCAAGCTCGAGGTCGCTGCGACAACGCCCTGGCCCAGCGGCGCGCAGCCTGGCCTGCTGCGCCTGGACGCGCGCGACCCGGGCGGCCGCGAAGGCCTCGCCGAGGACCTGATCGAAGCCTGCCGGCTGGCCGCCGAGCAGGAGCTCGCGGACGGCCTCTACTACCGCGCCAACATGAGCGCGATCCGCGACTGGTTCGCCGCCACGACCGAGACGCGCGAGCTCGCGGTGCTGCTCGCCGCCCGCGCGCTCACCGAGCCGGACGCCGACATCTCTGCGGCCCCGCCGAAGCCGATCCAGGGCAAGGCGATCCGGGCGGTCCTCCGCCCGACGTTCCGAGCGCAGCCCGCCATCGTGGAGGGACGCTGATGAACACGCCACGCACTCCGATCCTGGCCCTGCTCGCGCTCGCGGCATGCGCGGGCGCGGGCGGCCCGGTCGCCCCCGAAGAAGCGCCGGGCCTCCCCAGGGAGGCGGGCGCGATGGCGGCGCCCGCCACGACGAGCGAGGGCGTGCGCGTCGTGCCGCTTCCAAACGGCATGCCGTGCTACGTGACCCCCGAGGTCCGACGCGGCACGGAGCAGATCGAGTTCGGCGTCTTCGCCGGCTCGCTGTTCGTCGCGCCGGGCGTCGCCGAGCTCGCCGCCTACACCCTGCTCAAGTCGACCGACCCGACGCGCAGCAAGCGCAGCCTCGAGCAGCGGATCCACCAGCTCGGCGGCTCCGTCGAGGTGCGGGTCGGGCTCACCACGACGTGGTTCGACATCCGCGTCCTCGGCGGGCGGGCCCAGCAGGCCTTGACGGCGCTGCGCGAGTCGCTCGAGAGCGTCACGACGTCGCGCACGCAGATCACGCGGATGCGGGACGAGCTGGTGGCCGAGCGCACCGCGCAGGTCGTCGCCGACCCCGTCGCCGCCGCAGCCCGGGTGCTGCTCCAGGCCGAGCAGAGCACCAGCGCGCACCTCAACGCGCTGCTCGACCTCGACCCCAACTCCGTCGTGCAGTTCCACTCGCGGCTGTACCGACCGGGTCGCACGCTGCTCTCGATCCGGACCCCGCGGCGCACAGAACAGGTCCTGGCGACGGTGACCCAGGGAGAGCAGGCGTTCGGCCGGTGGGCGCCGCCGCCGCCGCTGCCCGGCCAGAGCGCCCTGGTGCCGCGCCAGTTCGAACCCGGCCTCTACTGGAGCGAGGACGTCGAGCAGCGCGGCAGCACCAGCTGCGCCATCGTGCTGCGGCTGCCGGACGCGACCCAGCCGACGGCCGCAGAGTGGCTCGTCCTGCACGCCTGCCTGACGCTGGACGGCGTCGGCGGGCGGCTCGAGCAGCTGCAGGACGAGGCGGGGCTCTCGCACCTGCAGTGGGACGCGCGGTTCGAGCGCACGCCCGACGTCCAGGCGCTGGTGATGACCACCAAGGCGCGCCCCGCCGAGATCGTCAAGGTCTGGCAGCTGCTGCAGCGGGCGCGGCAGTCGCTGGTCGCCGTGCCACCGTCCCGCTCCGAGCTGCAGCTCGCGCTCAAGCGCGCGACGCTCAACGCAGGGCTGGCGGAGTTGACCGCGACCGACAGCCAAAGGCTCGCCGTCAACATGGCGATCCGCGGCAAGCGTCCCGACGCGCTCGAAGCGCGGATCGCCGAGCTCGCCGACCCGAGCAAGTGGGACCTCACGGCGGCGGCCGCCGCCTTCCAGGAGACGCCGGCCTGGGTCGTCGCGGTCGGACCGGGTCGCCCCGACGAGCTGCGAGGGCTCATCGCCACCGACCTGCTCCCCAAGGGCTTCGACCCCGCGACGCAGAACCAACCGACGCCCGAGAACCTCGCGCTCGCCGACCCGTGGCTCGCGCAGGCGCGCGCGGCGACCGGCGGCGAGGAGGTCTATCGTCGCTTCCGCGGGTTCGCCACCAAGGCCACGGTGACCTCCGAGCAAGGCCTCGTGTCCGAGGACGCCGTCGAGTGGAGCCCGGACGGCGCGCTCCGCCGCACGCGCACTGTCCTCGGGCAGACGGTGGCGACCGCGGTGGCCGCCGGCGACGGCCGCGCCGTCGAGACCATGGACGGCGCCGAGAAGACGCTGTCGCCGCGCCAGGCGACGCTGCTGCGACGCGAGTGGCTGCGGCACCCACAGATGCTGCTGACCGCGCACCAGCGCGGCGAACGGCGCTTCCGTCCGATCGCGCAGCGCAAGGCCGGGGACCGCGAGTTCTACATCGTCGAGGACATCGGCGACGAGTTCGACCGGCTGCGCGTGCACATCGACACCGAGTCGCGACTGATCCGGGTCGTGGAGTCCTGGGAGCAGCTCGACGACC
>CAZTQF010000433.1:0-3447 GCA_964615255.1 uncultured candidatus Brocadiaceae bacterium
GGCGCTCGACGCCGAGATCGCGGCGGTCGACGCTGTGCTCGACGCCGAGACCCCAGCGCTGCACGCAGCGCAGTTGGCCTGGGAGCAGCAGACGCGCGCCGCGCCGCCCGCGCCGCCGGAGTTCGGCGTGTGGCGCGCGGCCGGGCCCTTCACCGGCGGCGGCTTCGCGCAGGTGCACAAGCAGGAGTTCGGGCCGGAGCGCGGCGTGGACCTCGACGAGCAGGTCGACGGCGGACCGCGCTGGAAGCCGCATCCGGAGTGGGCCGACGGCAAGGCGCACAAGCTGGTCGGCGGCAACACCGCCTACTACCTGCACCGCACGATCGACGTCGCGAGGGCCCAGGCGGGCACGCTCTGGTTCGGCAGCGATGACTCGATCCGGGTCTGGGTCGACGGCGAGCTCCGGCTCGACAAGCAGGTCTCGCGCGGCGTCGCGCCCGACCAGGAGCGCCTCGACGTGACGCTGGAGGCGGGCGAGCACGAACTGCTCGTCAAGATCACCAACGGCAGCGGGGGCTTCGGCTTCTTCTTCCGCAACGAGTTCGCGCGGATGCCGGACGACGTGCTGGCGCAGCTCGCGGTGCCGGTCGCGCAGCGCGCCGAGGTAGATCGCGCGCGCGTCGCCGCGTACTACCGCTCGATCACGCCGCTGCTCGCCGCGCAGCGGACGCAGAAGCAGCAGCTCCAGCAGCAGCGCGCGCAGCTCGTCGACGGCTTCCCGGTGTGCATGGCGACCGTGGCCACCGAGCCCGCGGTGACCCGCGTGCTGCGGCGCGGTGACTGGATGGACGAGGGCGGCGAAGTCGTGGCGCCCGGCGCGCCGTCGGCGTTCGGCGACCTGCCGGAGCTCGGTCGCCGCGCGACGCGGCTGGACCTCGCGCGCTGGCTGGTCCGGGGCGACCACCCGCGCACGGCGCGCGTGTTCGTCAACCGCATGTGGGCGCGGTTCTTCGGCCGCGGCATCGCGCGCTCGCTCGACGACTTCGGCGAGCAGGGCGTAGCGCCGACGCACCCCGAGCTGCTCGACTTCCTGGCGCGGCGCTTCGTGGACTCGGGGTGGGACGTGCGCGCGCTGGTGCGCGAGCTCGTGACCAGTGCGACCTACCGGCAGTCGTCGGCGTGCGACGCCGCGACGCAGAGCGAGGACCCCTACAACGCGCGCTTCTCCCGACAGGCGCGGTACCGGCACGACGCCGAGGTCGTGCGCGACACCGCGCTCTCGGTGAGCGGCCTGCTGGTCGACCGGCTCTACGGTCCGAGCGCCAAGCCGTACCAGCCGGCGGGCTTCTACCAGCACCTCAACTTCCCCAAGCGGCGCTACCAGCAGGACCAGGGCGAGATGCTCTGGCGGCGCAGCCTCTACACGCACTGGCAGCGCCAGTACCTGCACCCGGCGATGGCCGCGTTCGACGCGCCGTCGCGCGAGGAGTGCACGGTCGAGCGGGCCCGGTCCAACACGCCGCTGCAGGCGCTGGTGCTGCTCAACGACCCGATCCAGGTCGAGGCGGCGCGCGCGCTGGCGACGCGGACGCTTCGCGAAGCCGGCGGGGACCGGCTGGCGTGGATGTTCGCCGAGGTCCTGCAGCGCGCGCCGACGGAGCCAGAGCTCTTGGTGCTGCGTGCGCAGCTCGACAAGCTGCGCCGCGAGTATGAAGCAGACGTCGGCGCCGCGCGCGCGCTGGTCGCCGTCGGCGATCAGCCCGCACCCGCCGACGTGAGCCCGCCCAAGCTCGCCGCCTGGACGGGCGTCGCGCGCGTCGTCCTGAGCCTGCACGAGACCCTCACCCGGAGTTGATCGCGATGAACCCCTTGCACGCATGGACCCGGCGCAGCTTCTTGGGCGGCGGCATCACCGGCCTCGGCGCGATGGCCGCGCGTCAGCTGCTCGGCGGACGCGGTGCGCCGAGCGATCCGGGCCGCTACGGCGGCGTGGTCTCGCCGCGCCACCACGCGCCGCGGGCCAAGCGCGTGATCCACCTCTACATGGCGGGCGGCCCGTCGCACCTGGAGACGCTCGACCACAAGCCCAAGCTCCGCGAGCTGCACGGCCAGCCGATGCCTGAGTCCTTTACGAAGGGTCAGCCGATCGCGCAGCTGCAGGGCCAGCGGTTGACGTGCCTCGGCCCGCAGCACCCGTTCGCGCGGTTCGGCGAGAGCGGCCAAGAGATCTGCGCCCGGTTCCCGCACATCGGCGCGGTCGCGGACGAGCTCGCGATCGTCCGCTCGATGAAGACGGACCAGATCAACCACGACCCGGCGCACACGCTGTTCAACACCGGGAACACCAACCCGGGGCGGCCGTCGATGGGCTCGTGGGTCACCTACGGCCTCGGCAGCGAGTGCGACGACCTGCCGGGCTTCGTCGTGCTCACGTCGGTCGGCAAGGGTGGCCAGGCGCAGCCGATCGCGGCGCGGCAGTGGAGCGCGGGCAGCCTGCCGTCGCGGTTCCAGGGCGTCGAGTTCCGCAGCAAGGGTGACCCTGTGCTCTACGTGCAGAACCCGGCGGGCGTCAGCCGCGCGCAGCAGCGCGACGCCGTCGACGCGATCGCGGCGCTCAACCGGCTGCACGACCAAAACGCGCGCGACCCCGAGATCGCGACGCGGATCGCGCAGTTCGAGATGGCGTTCCGGATGCAGGCCTCGGTGCCGGAGCTCGCGGATCTGGGCACGGAGCCGCAGGAGGTGCTCGACCTCTACGGCGTGCAGGGACAGGACGGCTCGTTCGCGTCCAACTGTCTGCTCGCGCGGCGGCTCGCCGAGCGCGGCGTGCGCTTCGTGCAGGTCTATCACCGCGCCTGGGACCACCACGGGGGCGTCAAGCGGGCGATCGACATCACCGCCGACGAGGTCGACAAGGCGACCGCGGCGCTGATCACCGATCTCAAGCGCCGCGGCATGCTCGACGACACGCTGGTGCTGTGGGGCGGCGAGTTCGGCCGGACCCCGATGGGCCAGGGCAGCGGCCGCGACCATCACATCCGAGGGTTCTCCTACTTCCTCGCCGGCGGCGGCGTGAAGGGCGGCGTCAGCCACGGCGCGACCGACGAGCTCGGCTACCACGCGGTCGAAGACGTCGTGCACGTCCGCGACCTGCACGCGACGATCCTTCACCTGCTCGGGATCGACCACGACCGGCTCAGCGTGCCGTTCCAAGGCCTGGACGTGCGGCTCACCGGCGTCGAGCCGGCGCGACCGATCCGCGCGATCCTGGCCTGAGGGAGCGGGCTCAGACGGAGACGGCCCGGTGCTGCTGAGCGCGCACGGCCTCGACCAGCGCTTCGTTGGTCACGGGCTTTTGCAGGATCGATGGCGACACGCGCAGCGGCACCTCGGACGACTCCACGTCGTCGGAGTAGCCGGTGAGGAACACGACCTTGAGCGCGGGGTGGAAGACCGCGACCTGCTGCACCAGCTCGACGCCCGACAGCTCGGGCATGCGCACGTCGG
>CAZTQF010000434.1:0-3445 GCA_964615255.1 uncultured candidatus Brocadiaceae bacterium
AGACGCCTTGATCTTGGCCATCGGGTACTTCGCCCCGAGCCCGTCGATGAAGGTCTTCTCGATCTTGTCTTCTTGCTCATCGGACACGCCGATGACCAGCAGCCCCCGCTCCGCGAACTTCTCGTGAAGCTCGTTGAGGTGCGGGACGGCCGCCTTGCAGGGGCCTCACCAGGTGGCGCCGAAGTCGAGGATGACGACCTTGCCCTTGAGCTCGTCGAAGCTCTCCGGGCCGTCGTTCCAGACCTTGACGAACTCGATCACCGGCGGCGTGGAGCCCTTCTGCTGCGCGACGAGCGCGCCGGCAGCGAACACCGTGAGCGCGCCCGCCAACGCGCGTGAGTAGTTGCGGTTCATGCCGCGCATCGTAGCGGACTCCGTCCGGCGCGGCGCTTCGAAGTCGCGCCAATACGAAGACGGCCCCCACCGGCGACCAGGGGCGCCGGCGGGGGCCGTCGTTGCGTGGGACCGCACCGCCGCGCGGCCGGCCTAGTTGTGCGCCTCGTGCACGCGGCCGACCATCTCCGGGCCGGGGGTCAGCGTGGTGTCGCCGTCGTCCTTCCACTTCGACGGGCAGCCCTCGTTGGGCTTCTTGCCGAGGTAGATGTTGGCTTTGAACTTCCGCATCGTCTCGTCGATGTTGCGGCCGAGGTTCAGGAAGTTGACCTCGCTGTTCATCAGCTTGCCTTCGGGCGAGATGAGGTAGGTGCCGCGCAGGCAGAAGCCGCCGTTCCAGACGCCGAACTGCCGGGCGAGGTCGCCGTTGCGGTCCGAGGCCATGTGGAACGTGACGTTCTCGAGGTCCTTCTCCTCACGCTGCCACGCCAGGTGCACGAACTGCGTGTCGGCGCTGACGGTGACGACCTCGCAACCCATCTTCGCGAACCGGTCTTGCTGCTCTGCCAGAGCAGCGAACTCGGTGCTTCAAACGAAGGTGTAGTCTGCAGGGTAGAAGAACAGCATGGTCCACTTGCCGTTCTTCATGGCCTCGCTGAGCTGGTACTCGCCGAACCCCTTCGTGGTGGGCTCGTAGGTCGTGAGGGTGAAGTCGGGGACGGTGTCCCCCACCTGGAGAATGGAGTTCTCGGTCATGTTGATTCCTTGGCAGGGAAGGTAGGCGCCGACCCGGAGCATCTCCAGACGGAAAGCGCGGGCGGAATCGGGATTCCGGCCTCGGAAGCTGTGGCCTACACGAGGTTACGAGGGCACCATGCTTGCCCGTAACGCGCCCGTGACTACGACCTCCTCCGACCGTCCTTCCTCCCCCGCCACGTCCACCGCGGCCCAGGCGCTCGCCGCTGCCGGCGACGCGGAGAGCGCCCGCGACGTCGGCGCCCTGGACGACGCCGCCAGGCAGGCCGCCCTGCGCCTCGGCGCAAGCAAGCGGAGCCTGGTGGAGCGGCTGGTCTACGGCCCCCTGCCCGAGACGAGCGAGCTGCAGAGCGGCGCCGTGGGCGCCTCGCTGGTCGACCCCGCGCCGGGCAGCGCGGTCATCGCCGCGGCGCTCGGCGCGCTCGGTCGCGGCGAGGCGTTCACCGCCGACGGCGCGCTGTCCGCGGCGCTGCGTCGCGAGGTCACAGCAGCCGGCGGCTACGGCTTCACGGTCCCGACGGAGTTCGGCGGCCGGGCGGCCGAATACACGCAGCTCGCGCTGGTCGAGGAGGAGCTGGCCGCCAACGGGCTCGGGCCGCTCGCGGTCGAGATCAGCGGCGAGCTGACCATCGGTGCCGGCTCGCTGCTCGCCTACGGCACCGAGGAGCAGAAGCGCACCTTCCTGCCGCTGGTGAGCGACGGCGCGATGATGGCCTTCGGGCTCACCGAGGTCGGCATCGGCGTCAACGCCAAGAAGGTGCGCGCCTACGTCGAGCCCGACCCGTCGGGCGACGGCTATCGCCTGTTCGCGACCGGCGACCGCAACAAGCTCTGGATCACCAACGCGACCCACGGCGGCCTCGTCGGGATCGTCGCGCGGGTCGGCGAGACCGGCAAGAAGGTCGGGCTGTTCGTCACGCGGCTGCCCGAGCACGACGTGCAGCGCTCCGAGCAGCACGACTTCGAGTTCTGGTGCCGGTCTTCGGACACCGGCGCGTTCACCGCCAACCACAACTCGCGCCTGCACTTCGACAACTTCCCGTTGAAGGCCGACCAGGAGATCCCGGCCGACGGCGTCGAGGTGCTGTTCTACTGCCTGCGCATGGGCCGCTGCATGCTGGCCGCGATGTCGGCGGGCTACCAGCGCATGTTCGCCGCCGACGCGGCCGCCTACGCGTGCGGCCGTGAGGGCGTCGGCGGCAAGGTGATCAAGCACGAGCTGCCCCGCCAGCACCTCGGCAAGATGCTCGGTGGCGCGCTGATGTCCCGCGCGCTGAGCCACCTCTCGCTCAAGCAGGACAAGGCCGGCGTCGACCTCGCGGGCCTGCGCGACCTGACCAAGTCGGCGGCGGCGACCAGCGCGCTGGAGTCGCAGATCGCCTGCGAGCGCGTGCTCGGCGGCAGGTCCTTCGACGTGTCTTCGCGGGTGCACGACGCGCGCCACAACATGCACGTCTTCGGCGTGGTCGAAGGCGAGGACGACCTGATCCTGATGGGCATGGTCAAGGACGTCACCGACGGCTTCACGACCAAGTACATGGCCGGCATGCTCGGCGTGCTGCAGTCGCTCAACGTCGACGCCGAGGGCAAGCCGCTGCCGCGCGATCAGCGGATCCTCCGGATCCGCGCGGCGACCGTGCTCGACAAGCCGGGCAAGGTCTGGACGGCGACGCGACGCCTGCTGACCAACAGCTCGTTCTGGAAGCTCAAGGGCTGGATCCTCGGCAACGCCGTCGTCGAGCTGCTGCGTCTCCCGTTCCGCCTCGTGCCGACCAGCATGTCGCCTCGCTACCAGCTGCTGCCCAAGGAGCTGGCGGGCTACGCGCGCTTCGCCGAGCGCCGGCTGCGCTGGCTGCGGTGGGCCTACCTCGGCATCAACCTCTGGTTCCAGCTCGAGCTGACCCGCGCGCAGATCCCGCTGCAGCGCCTCGGCAAGGTGATCGAGCTGCTGGTCTCGATGCTCGCCACCGCCCACCACGCCGCGAGCACCCGCGACCCCAGCCAGATCCGGCTGGCGGCGCTGCAGTGCGAGCAGCTGATGACCCGCGTGCAGGGCATGAAGCTGCTGACCGGCCTCGCCCAGATGGACCGGCTGCGCGCGCACGTCCAGAACGTCGGCGACGACATCGAGAAGGGCCACGCGAGCCTCCTGGACGGCGTCGCGCCGCAGGCGTTCGCGCACCCCTTCGACCCGCCCGCCGCCAAGCCCCGGCGCTAGCGCCGGGCGTCTAGATCGCGATGCCGCCGCATCGCCCAGGACAGCAGGCTCCGCGCGGCGCGGTGCAGGACCGGCCGTCGCTCCAACCACGCGCCGAGGCGGTCCGCGAACGCGTAGCGCGTGACGCCCGGCCGCGCG
>CAZTQF010000435.1:0-3440 GCA_964615255.1 uncultured candidatus Brocadiaceae bacterium
CCGCGACATGCACAACCGCATGGTCACGCGCAACGACTGGGGCTACCTGTTCCCGGTGCGCTACGTGACGACAGTCCCCAAGGAGGCCGAGGACAAGGGCGCCGACGACAAGGCGCCCGAGTAGTGTCCCTCGGTGAGGTGGGCGGCGGCGCGGGTGCCGGGCGCGGGTCGCCGGCCGGCGGACTGCCGCTGCCGCGCGCGCTGGTCGCGGCGGGCGCGACCGGCTTCGGAGTCATGGCTGCGGAGCTGACGGCCGTGCGGCTGCTGGCGCCGCACTTCGGGGACAGCGCCTACGTCTGGACCAACGTCATCGGCGTCATCCTGGCGGCGATGGCGCTGGGCGCGGCGCTGGGCGGCCGGCTGAGCGCCCGGAACGGCGCGGGCGGCTGGCCTCGGAAGCTCCTGTGCGCTGGCGCTGTGCTGCTCGCCGCGGCGCCGTTCGTGGCCAGCTGGAGCGGCGAGGCGATGATGCTCGGCGACTTGCCGCTCGACGCCGCGATGCCGGCGCTGATCCGCGGCTCGCTGGTCGTCAGCGCCCTCGTCTTCGCGCCGCCCATGCTGCTGCTCGCGGCGGTCTCGCCGGTGCTCGTCGTGTTGGTGGCGCGCGGGGGCGTGCCGCTCAGCCGAGCGGCGGGGGACCTGGCGGCGGCCGGAACGGTCGGCAGCCTGCTCGGGACGTTCCTCGCGACCCACGTCCTGGTGCCCGGGCTCGGCTGTCGGAACGCGCTGGTGGTGGCGGCGGTCGTGCTCGCGGTCGGCGGCGTCGCGGCCGGGCCGGCGCGCGGTTCGCTGGGAGGTGTCGCCGCGCTGATGTTGGCCAGCTCGGCGAGCGTCCTCTACGGCGGACCGCTGCGCCCGACGGGCGTGGACGTCGAGCTGCTCGCGGAGCGCGAGACGCCGTACCAGCTGCTGCAGGTCCAGCGCCGCGTCACGGACACCGGCGCGCGGGTGATGCTGGTGATCAACGAGGGGCTCGACTCGTTCCACTCCCTGCAGCTGGAGGGCTCAGCGCTGACGGGAGGCAACTACTACGACTGGCACGCGCTCGCGCCGCTGTTGGCCCGCGACGGCGGCTCGCTCGAGGGCGTGCGCGCGGCGTCGATCGGCGACGCCGCCGGCACGCTGCGGCAGGTCTACGGCGCGATCCACCCCGGCGTCACCGTGGACGCCGTCGACATCGACGCACAGACCATGGCGCTCGGGGACGAGTTCTTCGTCGCAAAGAAGGCTTCGGGCCGGCGCTTCGCGATGGACGGCCGGCAGTTCGTCCGCCACGCCAGCGACCGCTGGGACGTCCTGCACGTCGACGCCTACGCGCACCAGGTCTACGTGCCGGCACACCTCGCGAGCGTGGAGTTCTTCGCGGACGCCTACGCACGGCTCACCGATGGCGGCGTGATCGCGTGCAACGTCGGCGCGCTCTCCTTCGAAGACCCCGTGTTGCGGGCGGTCATGGGCACGGTCGCCGCCGTGTTCGAAGACGTCGCGGTGCTCATGGTGCCGCGCAGCCGGAACGCGCTCGTCCTCGGCCGTCGGGGGGCCACCCTTGATCCCGAATCGCTGGACGTCGCCCATCGTGGCGGCGCGCTCACCGCGAGCGACCAGGAGGCCTGGAGCGGCATCCTCGAGTACGCTGCGGACCCGGCTCGCTGGCAGCGGCTCGAGGGCGCGGGCCCCGTGCTCTGCGACGACCGGCCGGTGCTCGATGAGCTGCTGCTGGAGAGCTATGTCCGCAGCTCGGATCCGGCCTGCGCGGTCGCGCCGCAGGGCGCGCGAGCCCTCGTCGACGCCGAGCAGGCGGCGTTCGAGGCCAATCAGCGCGGCGATTGGTCGGGCGCCCTCGGCGCGCTCGCACAGAGCCGGGGTGCGTCGGCGTTCCTCCGCTTGCAGGCCGGGGACGCGCGCTGGAACCTGCGTCACCTGCGCAGCGCGGACCTGGAGTACCGCGCGGGGATGGTCGACGCGGACGCGGAGCTGCGCGCGACCCTGGAGCAGCGGCTCGAAGGGCTCCAGTCAGAGCTCGCGCCGATCCTCGCAGCGGAGTCGTCGGCGCGCTGGCTCGGTTGGCTGTGCGCGCTGGTCGTCGCCGCAGGGCTCGGCGCGGCGCTGGCGATTCGGCGCTGCTGAGCGCTCAGAGCAGGTCGAGGATCCCGGCGGCGCCGTCGGTGAGGGTCTCCGTCGCGGCGCGGTAGTTGATCTGGGTCGCGTAGGCGGCGTTCCACGGCAGCGGGTCCTTGTCGCACACGCCTCCGAGCGCCACCGCAGCGAACGCCCGCGAGAGCGGCGGGGCGCCGGGGTCTGCGGCGAGCGCGCGGAGCGCGGGCAGGCAGCGGCGGTCGCCGATCTGCGCGAGCGCGGCCGCGGTCGCCGAGAGGCGCGCCACGCTCTGGCCGCTCGCCTGCAGCTCCGCGACCAGCTGCGGGGTCAGCGTATGGTCGCCGAGCAGGCCCAGCGCGCGGACGGACTGTAGGAGCACGAACGGACGGCGGGCTGCGTCGGCGCGCAGCGCGCGGAGCTCCGGGACGGCGCGGCGGTCCTCCAGGAGGCCGAGCGCCAGCGCGACGTAGCCGGCGACGGCGTCGCGCTTGCGGTGCTCGACCAGCCGGCGACGCAGCCGGTCGTTGGCCTCGCCGGCTCCCGCGAGGCCGAGCGCGATCGCGATGGCGCCGACGGTGCTGGGGTTGCGGACCTCGTCAAACCGGCGCAGCAGCGCCTCGGTGACCGCCGCGAAGACCTCCGCGTCATCGCCGTCCTGGGTGCCGGCGGCCCGGATGCGCGCCGCGACGACGCCCAGGGCGACAGAGAGCCACGGCTGCTCCAGCGCCTTGTTGGCGCGCGGCAGCTCTGCGAGCAAGAAGGCGCGCGCCCGAGCCCCCCCGAGCTGCGCGAGCGCGAGCGCTGCGAAGGCGCGCGTCTGCTGGTCGCGGTGGCCGCGGTAGACCTCTATGAGCAGCTCCCCCTCGGGCCGTGAGGGGCTGTTGTCGTCGTCCCAGGGCGCGCACATCGCGCCGAGCGCGAGCGCGCACGACTGCGCGACGTGGTGATTCACCTTGCCTGCACCCGCTCCGAGGCCGGCGCGCAGGTCCTCGGAGAACCTGCGACGCCACGCGTCGGCGCGGCGCGCGCCGGGATCGCTGATCCTCGCGACTGCCGTTGGCACGTGGGCCTGGATGAGCTGGCGGCCGGCGCCGACCGCGCGCGCGTAGTAGCGCTCGAGCGCGTCTTGGATCTCGTCGCGCAAGAGGTCAGCGGCGGGTCCGCGCTGCGTCCGCGGGTACTGCGCGAGCGCCTCGATCGCGGCGACGACGAGGTTGCGGTCGAGGCTCGGAGCCGCTGCGACGATCGCCAGCAGCGGGCGCGCGAGCCGGATGCTGGTCGCGGGGCGGGCCGAGCGCGCGAGCAGCAGCCCGGCGCCAAACGCTGCGAACGCCCGCGTCCGG
>CAZTQF010000436.1:0-3437 GCA_964615255.1 uncultured candidatus Brocadiaceae bacterium
GTCCTCTTGGTAGTGCCGGTCGAGCCCTTCGCTGATCTTGGCCTCGTCCGCGACCGCCCCGACGATCTCACAGCCGGTCGTAAAGCCCAGGTCCTGGAGCATGGGGGCGTTGGCCGGGTCGGCCATCGCGACCGTCAGCGTCGCGCCCTCGAGGCGGACCGGCAGGATGCCGAACGCCCGCGCCGTCGCGAGGTCGATCTTGGCGAGCGCGTCGGGCTGCGGCGGCGACGCGTCGAGGTCGTGGAACGGCAGCCCCGCCTGTTCGGCCAGCGCGCGCGCGACGTCGAGCTTTTGAACCGCGCCCATCCCGACCAGGATCTCCCCGAACAGGCCGCCCTGGTCGCGCTGCGTCTGCAGCGCCTCCTGCACCACGCCCTCGTGGATCAGGCCCTGCTCCTTGAGGATCTGGCCGATCAGCCTGCGCGGTCCGGCCATCGCCTACTCCGCGCCCCCGCCGCCCATGCGGGCGAAGAGCCCCTTGCTGTCGAACGCGCGCTCGAGCGCCGTCTCCTGGTCGATCCGCCCCTCCCGGTAGAGGTCGAGCAGGCAGTCGTCCATCAGCATCATCCCCTGGCGACGGCTGGTCTGGATGACCGAGCCGATCTTGAACGTCTCGCACTTGCGGATGTGGTTCTCGATCGCCGGCGTCGTCAGCATGACCTCGAAGCCCGCGACGCGGCCGCCGTCCGGCGTCGGGATCAGGATCTGGGAGATCACGGCCACCAGCGACTGCGCCAGCTGGGAGCGGATCTGCTCCTGCTGCTCGCGCGGGTACTGGTCGATGATCCGGTCGACGGTCCGCGCCGCGCCGGTCGTGTGCAGCGTGCCGAACACGAGGTGGCCGGTCTCGGCCGCGGTGATCGCGGCCGACGTCGTCTCGAGGTCCCGCATCTCCCCGAGCAGGATCACGTCCGGGTCCTGGCGCAGCGCGCGGCGCATCGCCTCGGCGAACGTGCTCACGTCCGTGCCGACCTCGCGCTGCGTGACCTGCGACTTCTGGTGCTCGTGGTAGTACTCGATCGGGTCCTCGATCGTGATGATGTGCACGTCGCGGTTCTTGTTGATCCAGTCGATCATCGTCGACAGCGTCGTGGTCTTGCCGGAGCCGGTCGGCCCGGTCACCAAGATCAGGCCGCGGTGCAGTTTGAGCAGGTCCTGCACGGACTCGGGCAGGCCGATCTGGTCGAACGTGAGCAGCTTCTGCGGGATCTGGCGCATCACGATCCCGCGGCTGCCCTTCTGGGTCAGCACGCTGACGCGGTAGCGACACTTGTCCTGGTGCGCGATCCCGAAGTCGGTCGAGCCGAGCTCCTGCAGCTCCTCCCAGTTGCGCGGCGGCGCGAGCGCGCGCGCCATCGCCTCGGTGTCCTCTGCCGTCAGCGGCGCGTCGCCGATCTCGACGAGGCCGCCGCTGACGCGCAGCACGGGCGGCCGGCCGACCGAGATGTGCAGGTCGGACGCGCCCTTCTCGAAGGCCGCGTCCATCAGTGCGTGGATGTCCATGGTGGAGGTCAAGTCGAGGATACGGGGCGAGCGGGTCAGACCGCCGCGACGACGCGCAGCAGCTCGGGGATGGTCGTCTGACCGGCGAGCACCTTGCGCACGCCGTCTTGGAGCAGCGTGGACATGCCGCCGGACTGCCACGCGTACTCGCGCAGCCGCACCATCGGTTCGCCGCGGAAGGTCATCTCGCGGAGCGTGTTGTCCATCTGCAGCAACTCGTAGATCCCGCGACGGCCGCGATAGCCGCTGCCGCCGCAGCGCTCGCAGCCCTCGGCGCGGAAGAACGTCGTGTCAGCGACCTTGTCGGCGTCGATCCCGACGCTGCGGAGCTCGGTCGCGGCCGGCTCGTAGGGCTGGCGGCAGTCCTCGCAGAGCACCCGGATCAGGCGCTGGGCCATCACGGCCTGCACCGACGCCGAGACCAGGAACGGCTTCACCCCCATGTCGCACAGGCGCGTGATCGCTGAGGTCGCGTCGTTGGTGTGCAGCGTCGAGAACACCAGGTGCCCGGTCAGCGCCGCCTGAACGGCGATCTCGGCCGTCTCGCGGTCGCGGATCTCACCGACCAGGATCACGTTCGGCGCCTGGCGCAGCATGGTGCGCAGGATCCTCGCGAACGACAGCCCGATGCGGGAGCGGACCTGGCACTGGTTGATCCCGGCGATGTTGAACTCGACCGGGTCCTCCGCCGTGATGATCTTGACGTCGCTGCGGTTGAGCTCCTGCAGGGCCGCGTAGAGGGTCGTCGTCTTGCCCGAGCCCGTCGGCCCCGTCACCAGCACGATGCCGTTCGGCCGCGAGATCACGCCCTTGAAGCGCTCCCGGTCCTGTCCCTGGAAGCCCAGCTTCTCCAGGCTCATCAGGCCGCGCTCCTTGTCGAGCAGGCGCATCACGATGGTCTCGCCGTGGCTCGCCGGCAGCACCGAAGTCCGGATGTCGATGTCGCGCGCCTGGCCGTCCTCGTCCTTGGCGCGGAAGCTGATCCTGCCGTCCTGCGGCTTGCGCTTCTCGGCGATGTCGAGCCCGGCCATGATCTTCAGCCGAGAGGTCAGCGGCGCCAGCAGCGCCTCCTCGAGCGACGCGACCTCCTTGAGCACGCCGTCGACGCGGTAGCGCACCCGCACGCGGCGCTGGAACGGCTCGACGTGGATGTCCGACGCGCGCTGGATCAGGGCGTCGTTGATGGTCTTGGAGACCAGCCGGATGATCGGGGCGTCCTCGTCCTCCGCCTCGTCGGCCTTGCGCGCCTTGCCGCCGCCGGCCTGCGCGCCGCCCGCCTTGCCGGTCGCCTTGCGGAGCGCCGCCTTGAGCGCCTGCGGCGGCATCAGCGCGCACTGCACCGGACACCCGGCCAGGAACGACAGGTTGTCGGCGACGAACGTCTTGAAGGGGTCGTCGATCGCCACCCACAGCTCCCCGTCCTTGACCAGCACCGGCAGGGCCTCGTTCTGTTCGATCTGGTCGGGCGCGACCTTCGCCAGCGCCTCCGCCGAAGGCTGGGCCTTGGTCGGGTCGACGAACTTCATGCCGTGCGCCTTGGCGAGCGCGCGCCAGACGACGGCTTCGTCCGCGAGGTTGAGCGCGACGATCGTTCGCTCGAGCGACGTGCCGCGGCTCGACGCCGCCGCCTCGGCCTTCTGCAGGCGAGCGTCGTCCAGGACATTGGCCTCCAACAGGAGGCGCCGAAAGGTGTCGGAGCTCAACGGCGTGCGAGAGGCAAAAGGGCTGCTCTGTTATGCAGCAACGGCGACGCGCAGGAAAGCACCGACCCGCGGTTCGTGGACGGCAGTTCTCGCAGCTAGTCCTGTCATGCGCGCGACCTCGCCCTACGCTCGACGGCGATGACAGCCTCGATCGCCGACGGTCACGTCGTGACCCTTCACTACCGCCTGACCCTCGACGACGGCTCGATCGCCGACGAGTCATTCGGCGGT
>CAZTQF010000437.1:0-3427 GCA_964615255.1 uncultured candidatus Brocadiaceae bacterium
GAACGGACCGTGCCGGCCGTCGCCGCCGATCTGCGCGAACTGCGCGGCGCCGCCGGTCCAGGTGCCCGCGGAGTTGTTGGCGTCGAGCAGCAGCTCGTCGTCGAACTCCTCGACGATCTCGAAGTCGCTGAGCGGCACGACGACGGTCTGGAACGCGAACGTCTGCGGCTCGGCCGTCCGACCGGAGAGGTCGGCCACGCCGTTGGTGACCGAGATCTCGATGCAGACGTTGCCGGGCAGCGGCTGCGCCGGCGTGAAGGCCACGATCGAGACGCCTCGGGCCGCGTCGAAGCTCAGCGCCTGCGTCCCGGCCAGCGTCTGCGGCTGGGACTGCGGGTCACACTCGAAGCCGCCGCTGCCGTCGGGCCGGGTGCGACGCACGGTGAACTCGACCGGGCTCAGCGTCCCGCTGAGGAACGGCGTCGCGTCGATCAGCTCGTTGAACTCGAGGATGATCTGACTGTTGAGCGGCGCGGCGGACAGGTTGGTCGGCGACACGAGCGTCGCGCTCGGCGGGACGCCGTTGAGGTCGACGATGCCGTTGGTCGACTGCAGCGTGCACACCAGGGTCTCGCGGAACGGCTTGCCCGACGTGCTGCGCACCACCTCGGCCTGCTCGTCCCCGCCGAGGATCGTCATCGTGTAGGTCTCGCCCGACGTAAACCCGAAGAAGGTCTGGCCGCCGGAGATCGACAGCGTCGGCACGAACTCGACGCGGTTGTCGTTGACCAGGAACTCCCCCACCGGCTCGTCACCGGTCGGCGTGCGGAAGCGGATCGAAGAGCTGTTGACCGAGTTGGGGTCTACCGCCTCGCTGAAGAACATCACGATCAGCTCGTTCTGCGCGATGTCGGTGCGCGCGCAGCCAGTGGTCGAGCAGCCGAGGTTGCAGCTCTGCAGACAGAGCACGCGCGAGGTGTCTCCGCTGTTGCAGCTGAAGCCCGTGCTCCCGGTCGCGCCGCCGCCGCCCGAGCAGCTCCAGCCGCTCAGCGCAAACAACATCAGAGCAAGGAGTAGTGCGTATCGAGAGCCACCAGCAGTCATGTTCGCTCCGGGTCGAGTTCCGCTCGGGGAGAAGCGGGCTCAGTGGTTTCGGAAGTCTTCGGGTCGAGGTGCAGCGGCGCGCCGCCGGTCCGAGACCGACGCCGCTCCCTGGAGCTCTGAGCCTGCGAGGCCGAGGGGAACCGCGCGAGGGGGCAGCGCGGACCGGCGGGACGAGGGCACAGAAGCGGCAAGGAAACCATACGGCAGGAGTCGCTGCAAGATCGGCGTGCAGCGGCGGATGGAGAACCCGCGCGGCCGCGCGCCGGTGCGTCGCGACAATTTCCATGCCGGGCGTGACCGGCGCCCGACAGGCATCCCCGCGAAGACCACAAGGGCAGGCCTGAGAGAGGTTTAAGACCCCCTACGAGGCTCGCCCGAGGCGCGGCGGCGGGCGTTCGCGATCGCACACACCGAGCGCGGGATCGCTACCGCTCCTTGCTTCGATCGCCCCTGCACAGAACGTTACGCCCAGCCACCCACCTCCTAGGCATCCGCACTGATGACTCCTGCGCCCGCCCAACGAGCCCCCTTCACCGCGCTGCTGCTGCTGCTCGCCTGCAGCCTCTGTGCGCTGACCTACTACCAGACGACCCGGAGCGAGCGCGCGGTCCGCGAACAAGACGCGCGGCTCCAGGCCTCGGAGGAGCTGCTGCGCGAGCTGCTCGGCGAGGTCACGCGGCTGCGCATCGAGCAGAGCGCGGACGGCATGGGCGCTGCTGCCCTGCTCGAGAAGCTGCAGGTGTATGCGCCGCTGATGTCGGACGCGCGCGCGACCGAGCCCGACTACCAGAACGCCAAGAAGGAGATCGTCGCGATCCTCCGCGCGTTCGAAGCCCTCGGCGCCGAGGCGGCCTGGACGCCGGTGATGGAGCGACTCGAGGCGGCGGACCCCCGCAAGGACTTCGACGAGGTCAAGTGGCTGCTCGAGGTCGCGGTCCGGCTCGACCTCAGCGCCGGCAAGCAGATCGTGAAGGAGGTCATGCTCGGCCAGCGCATGCCGAACCCGCGCCTGCGCTGGTTCGCGTGCCGCGTGATGACCGAGCGCGACATCCAGCTGGCGCGGGCCCTGATGCGGCAGATCTTGCTCACCGAGTCGTCGCGCGGCGTCAACACGGATCGCGCGGCGACCTACAACATGCCGGTCCCGGACCAGGCCGCCTTCGCGGTCACCGGCTTCAACAACTTCGTCTCGCGCTACCTCGAGACCGACGATCCGCAGACCGAGGAGACGCTGATGCAGCTCCTGCACCGGGTCGAGCACGACCAGGTCACGATCCAGGAGTGCGTCAAGGAGCTCGGCCGGCGCAAGTGCAAGCGCGCCGCCAAGCTGATCAGGAAGCTCTACGACAGCCCGCCGCTGGCGCAGCAGAACCCGCTGTTCTTCGGCCACGTCATCGACGCCGTCGCGACGATCGAAGGACGGGAGTCGATCGAGTGGCTCGAGTCCAAGCTGCCGACCGCCGCGACCGACGTGGTCGCCGCGCGCATCCAGAACGCGCTGGACTGCGTGCGGGCCGGCAAGCCGGTCGTGCCGCAGGTCGGTCCGCGCCGCGGCTGAGCGTCGACCTCAGCCCAAGAACTCGATCGCGCCGCCCGGCAGGAAGTAGAGGATCAGCATGGCGCCGTCGGTGACCGTCGGCACGTGCTCGCTGCCGCGGCCGTAGACGACCCACCCTTCCGGGTTGCCGTCGAAGCGCGCCGCGCCGTCCACCGCGAAGCACAGGTCGATCTCGCCTTCGGGGTGTCGGTGGCGCGGACCCGGCGCGTTCATCCAGACGCAGTCGACGCTGAACCCGCACAGGTCCTTGGCGACGCGGCCGAAGCGAACGCCCCCCGCCTCTCTGGGCAGCAGCCAGTCGGAGTCGACGCTGCCCAAAGCAGCGGCGCGGATCGCGGCGACCTGCTCGCCGCCGAACGCCGAGATCGCCTCGGCCTGCGCCGCGGCGTCGGGCGCGTCGACGTCGAGGGATCGCAGGGCCTCGGCGAGCGGCCGCAGCAGGTCGACGAACGCGCCTTTATCGATTCCTTCGCTCATGCTTCGCTCCGTTGAGGGGTCACTTGCCCTTGGGCCGAAAGACCTGGACGACGGCGGGGTTGCCCTGGAGGCGCGGGCCGCCGATCAGGTCGATGCAGTAGGGGATCGCCGGGAAGACAGCATCCAGGGCTGCTGTGGCCGCTGCCCTGACTCCCGGTGCCCTGGCCGCTTGTGACCTCAGGGGGGATGAGGCTCGGGCGGCAGTGGTGGGCTCCCAGGAGGATGAGCTCACCCCGTACGAAGACGTGACCCGGTACAACAACTTCTACGAGTTCGGCACTGGGAAGGACGATCCGGTTCGGAATGCCGGATCTCTCCGGACCCGGCCCTGGACCGTGGCCATCGAAG
>CAZTQF010000438.1:0-3426 GCA_964615255.1 uncultured candidatus Brocadiaceae bacterium
CTCGACGTCTACTGGCGGCGCAAGGTCGCGCCGATCTACGTGGCGCGCGCGATCCAGGCCTGTCGGCCGTAGCTGCGGTGGCGCTGCCCGCCTGGGGCGGCGAGCCGCCCGCCTGCAACGACGATCCGCCGAAGGAGGACGCGTCGAGCCGTCGCGACCGCGTCTGCGCGCGGTTCCCCGACTTCGGCTTCTACTGGGTCACGGCGCCGGCGGCGCGTGATGACGACGGCGGCGACGGGGAGCGCTGCGTGGGCGAGCGCTTCCACCACCCCTGGGGTCGCCACCTGCGCGACCTGCAGAGCTGCCTGCACCGCGCTGTGCACGAGGACGGAGCCGTTACGCGCCGATCGGCGTGCGGAGGTGGTCCGCGAGCTCGTAGTTGGCCGCGGCGAAGCGTGAGCCGTGGCCGGTCCAGCGGACCTGTCCTTGGTGCACGTGGTCTCGGCCCGCGTCCCGGTCCGCGATCCGCAGTCGCAGCGCGAAGTGCACGGCGGGGAAGGCGAGCGTCTCCCACGGGATGTCGCCGTAGGAGAAGAACGCGCACTCCAGACTCTCGACGCCGGCGCGGATCTCGGGTGACGTGAGCTCCGCGCGAAACATCGCGTAGTGCTGGCCGATGTGGGTGAGATCGAGGTGGCTGTGTGGTGCGACGACCTCGACGCGCGCGCCCGCCTCCTCGAGCGTCTCGCGCGCCGCGCCCGCGGCCAGCGTCTCACCCAGCTCCAGGAAGCCCGCCGGCACGGTCCACCTGCCGTGCGCGGGCTCGATCGCCCGCCGACAAAGCAGCACTTCGTCTCGTCGTTCGACGAGGCAGCCGACGACCACCAGCGGGTTCTGGTAGTGCGCCTTCTCGCAGACCGGGCACCAGCGGCGTGTCCGGTCGTCGCCTGTCGGCACGCGGTCGACGAGCGTCCCGGCGCAGTCGCTGCAGAACTTCATCCGCGCATGCTAGCCACAGCTCGGCGGTGCGGGGCCACGGCGAGGGCCGCGCCGCCCTGGATTCCCTGTTAGCGCCGCCGCCCGCCGCTGGCCATCATGGGGAGATGGCGCAGAAGTCCCGCTCCCTGACCTCCGCGAAGAACCCGGTCGTGCAGCGGTTTCGCGACGCCGCTGCGGGCAAAGCCGACGGGCTGATGGTGGCCGAGGGCGTGCGCCTCTTGTGGGACGCCGTGCGAGCCGGCGCCGAGGTGGTCGAGGTGGCGGTCTCGCCCAAGCTCGCAGACGTCGAGCTGCGAGACGCGCTCGCCGAGCGCGCCGCCTCGTTCCTCGACGTCTCCGACGCGCTGCTCCAGCGGCTGAGCGCGCTCGACACGTCGCAAGCGGTCGCGGCCATCCTGCGCCGCCCCGTGTGGGACGACGCTGCCTTGCTGGGCGACGAGCTTGCTCCCCTGGTGGTCGCCGCGGCGGGGCTGCGCGACCCGGGCAACGTCGGCGCGGTGCTTCGATCGGCGGAGGCCGCCGGCGCCACGGGCTGCTTGACGCTGCAGGGCGGCGCGGATCCGTTCCGCGAGAAGGCCGTGCGGGGCTCCATGGGCTCGATCTTCCGGCTGCCTGTCCGCCACGGACTCGCGGCTGCGGACGCGCTGGCCTTCGCGCGCCGTCAGCGGCTGCAGGTGGTCGTCGCCGATGGCCGTGGAGCCGTGCCGCACACGGTCGTCGACCTGCGACGGCCGACCCTGCTCGTGATCGGCGCCGAGGCGGCCGGCGTCGACTCCCAGTGGCTCGAGGCCGCCGACCAGCACGTCCGGATCCCGCTGCGGGCGCCGGTTGAGAGCCTCAACGCGGCGGTCGCGGCGGGGGTGCTGCTGTTCGAGGCGCAGCGGCAGCGGGTCGACGCGTGACCCTCTTCGGCGACCTGAGCGAGGACGGTTCCGAGCCAGCGCGCAGCGCGCGCGCGCCGCTGGCCGAGCGGATGCGCCCCGCGTCGCTCGACGAGTACCTCGGCCAGGACGAGCTGCTCGGCGAAGGGCGCGCGCTCCGCGCGGCGATCGAGCAGGGCGTGGCCGGCTCGCTGCTGCTGTTCGGGCCGCCCGGGGTCGGCAAGACCACGCTCGGGCTGTTGATCGCCAAGTACGCCGACCTGCACTTCCAGCCGTTCTCGGCGGTCCTCTCAGGCGTCGCGCAGGTGCGCGAGGCGGTCGCCGAGGCCAAGCGTCGACGCCAGCGCGACGGCCGGGGGACGCTGCTGTTCGTCGACGAGATCCACCGCTTCAACAAGGCGCAGCAGGACGCGTTCTTGCCGCACGTCGAGCGCGGCGACATCGTGCTGGTCGGCGCTACGACCGAGAACCCGTCGTTCTCCATCAACGGGGCGCTCTTGTCCCGGTGTCGCGTGGTCTCGCTGAAGCCGCTGGATCCCGAGCGGATCGCGGGTCTCGTGCGGGGCGCGCTCGCCGACGAGGCGCGCGGGCTGGGCGTGCGTCGCCTGACGATCTCGGACGCCGCGGTCGATCGGCTGGCGTCGCTCGCCGCCGGCGACGCGCGCCGTTCGCTGGTTTGTCTCGAAGCCTGCGCCGCGACCTGCGTCGACGGCGAGGAGATCGGAGAGCAGATGATCGTCGAGGCGTTCCAGCATCGCGCGCTGCAGCACGACAAGTCCGGCGACCTCCACTACGACCTGCTGTCGGCGCTCCACAAGAGCCTGCGCAACTCCGACGTGCAGGCGGCGGTCTACTGGCTCGCGCGAGCCCTCGAAGCCGGGGCGGACCCGATCCACGCCGCGCGGCGCGTGGTCGCGGTCGCGGCCGAGGACGTCGGGCTCGCCGACCCGATGGCGCTGCAGGTCGCGATGGCCGCGGTGCAGGCCGTGCAGTTCCTCGGCCTCCCGGAGGGGAGGCTGCCGCTGACCGAGGCCGTGGTCTACCTCGCCGCGGCGCCGAAGAGCAACGCGGTCTACCGCGCGATCCACAGCGCGCAGGACCAGGTGCGCAGCGGGGATCAGCACCCGGTCCCGCTTCACCTGCGCAACGCGGTCAGCGGCCTCGCGCGCGACCTCGGCCACGGCGAGGGCTACGTCTACGCGCACGACACCGAACAGGGCGTCGCCGCGATGCGCTGCCTGCCGGACGCGCTCGCGGACGCGCAGTTCTACCGGCCGAGCGCGCGCGGCTTCGAGCAGCGGATCGCCGACCGCATGTGCCAGCACGACAAGCTCCGCCGCGGAGACGCGTGACCGCAGCGGTCGCCTTCGGCGTCGCCGGTTGGTCCTACGAGGACTGGAAGGGGGTCGTGTACCCGCGCGGCTGCAAGGACACGCTGCGGGCCGTGGCCGAGCGCGTCGACCTCGTCGAGGTCAACAGCACGTTCTACGCCATGCCGAGCGCGAAGAACTGCGCCGCCTGGGTCGCGCGGACCGAGGACCTCGGCACGCGGTTCACGGCGAAGCTGCCGCAGGAGTTCACGCACGCCCGACGATTCGACGACGCG
>CAZTQF010000439.1:0-3406 GCA_964615255.1 uncultured candidatus Brocadiaceae bacterium
AGCCTGCCCGCGTGAGCCCCGCCTGCCGCCTTCGCTTCGGCTTCTCGCCGTGTCCGAACGACACGTTCGCGTTCTGGGCGGCGGTGCACGGCGAGGTCGCTGATGAGGTCGCGTTCGAGCCGGTCATGGCCGACATCGAGGCGCTCAACGAGCGCGCCGTCAGCAGGTCCGAGCCGCTGGAGGTGACCAAGCTGAGCCTCCCGGCGCTCGCGCGGTGCGTGGATGACTACACCGTGCTCGCGAGCGGCGCGGCGCTCGGCTTCGGCTGCGGGCCGCTCGTCGTGTCCCGCGCGCCGCGAGCGAGCCTCGATCGGTTCTCGGAGCTGCGCGTGGCGGTCCCCGGCGTGCACACGACGGCGCATCTGCTGATGGCGAGTCTGTTGCCCGCGCCGGCGCAGGTCGTCCCGATGCGCTTCGACGAGGTGATGCCGGCGGTGGCGCGCGGCGACTGCGACGCGGGGCTGGTCATCCACGAGAGCCGGTTCACCTACCGGGACCACGGCCTGCGCGAGCTGGCCGACCTCGGCGAGCGCTGGGAAGCAGAGACGGGCGGGCCGCTGCCGCTCGGCGTGATCGCGGCGCGGCGCGACCTGGAGCCCGCCACGATCGACGCCGTCGAGCGGTGCCTGGGCGCCTCGGTCCGGTTCGCCATGGCCGCGCCCGATCGTCCGCTGCCGTGGATCCGCGCGCACGCGCAGGAGCTGGACGACGACGTCTGCGCGCGACACATCGCGCTCTACGTCAACGACTTCTCCGTCGACCTCGGTGAGGTCGGCCGCGCCGCCGTCGACGAGCTGCTCCGTCGCGGGCGCGAGGCGGGGCTCTTGCCGGCAGGCCGCGGCGCCTTCCGCGAGGCGCGACGGTGACGTTCCCCTTGCTCGCGGGGCTCGCCCTGACGGCGCCGACCGTCGCGCTCGCGCTCGTCCTGGGCCTCGTGCGGTGGCTGCTCGGACGCCCGCAGCGAGCCTACTGGCGCGCGGTCCTCTGGCTGCACCTCGGGCTCTTCCCGCTGCACCTGTTCGTCACGTTCCCTGCCGCGCTCGGCTACGTCGGCTCGCGGCAGATCGGGACGCGCGGCGACGAGCGCAGCTACGCGGGCCCGCGCGTGCTGCCTGCCGTCGGCCTGCAGGTCCAGACGACGAGCTCGCTCCGCGCCGAGCGCGAGGCGGGCAGCGCCGGCCTCGCGCCTGAGGTCCTGGCGGCGGTCGCAGGCCGTCGCCACGAGGTCACGACGCCCGAAGGCCTCGCGCTGCGGGCCTACTGCGTCGAGCCCGCGGAGGCCGAGCCGGCGTTTGTCGCGGTGCTCGTGCACGGGCTGTTCCGCTCGTCGCTCGAGCTCGAGCCGGTCGCGAAGATGCTGCGCCAGCAGGGCGGCGAGTGCTGGCTGGTGGACCAGCGGAACCACGGCGCCAGCGGGCGCGCGCCGTTCACCGGCGGGCTGCGAGAGAGCGACGACCTGGTCGCCGTGGTCGACTATGTGCGCGGTCTGCCCGGCCGCGCCGGGCGGCCGCTGGTGCTGTTCGGTGTCAGCCTGGGGACCATCGCCGTGACGCTCGCGCTGCCGCGCATCGACCGCGTCGCAGGCGTCGTGCTGGACGCGCCGATCGAGGACCTGACGGCGGCCGCGCACCGGCTCATGACCTTCCAACGCCAAGGGGACCGGCGCTCGGCGCTCTACATGGCGGAGCCCTGGCGGTCGCTGGTGGTGGCGTCCATCGGCGCGTGGTCCGGGTTCTCGATGTCCGAGGTCCAGCCGATCGAGGTCGTCCCGAGCATGCCGCACGACCTCCCGGTGCTGGTCGTCGCCGAGGAGCTCGACGACCGGGCGCCGCCGGCGACCGTCCAGCAGCTCTACGGCCGCATGCCGCAGCACGAGGGCACCAAGGAGCTGTGGTTGGTCCCCGGGGTCGGTCACGGCAAGGCGTTTCGAGACGCGCCGGACGGCTACCGCGCGGCGCTCGGCCGGCTGCTGGCCCGCCTGCGCCGCTGAAGGCTCAGCCCAGCCGCTCGAGCCGGCGCACCAGCTCGTGCTGCGGCCAAGGCGTCGGCGGCCGCAGCCGCGCGAGGTTGCCGTGCATCAGCGGGTGGTCGACCTTCGGTGCCGGCAGCTCGAGCCAGCGCCGGACGTTCTGGAGCGCGAGCACCTCGAGCGGGTAGAGCCGACAGCTCGGGTCGTCGAAGTCCGCGCCGCTCCCGCGCGCCTGCTGCAGGTGCCAGTCGAGCGCGTCGACGAGGGCCCGCGCGAGCAGGCGCTCGTCGCCGCTCCAGTGCTGCAGCACCTCCTCGTACGGCCCGAGGCGCGAGGAGCGGTTGACGCGGCGGCCCGCGCGCAGCGCCAACAGCTCGCGGGTGAAGAACGGCAGGCTGTCCTTCTCGGAGAAGGCGACGTCAGGCAGCTCGCCCAGCCAGTCGTAGAGCCGCTCGGCGCCAGGGTCGTGCAGCGCGAGCCCCAGCAGCGCGGTCCACGCGCCGTGCTGCAGGGAGAACGGCAGCCGCACCTTCTCGCCGCGTCGGCCGCGCTTGCTGTCGGGGGCAGCGAGCCGCGCGAGCAGCGACGCGCGGCGCAGGGCCTGCCCTTGGCGGACCTCGTCGAAGCCCGCGGCGTCGCCGTCCAGGAGCCGGTGCATGCCGTGGCCGAGGTGCCAGGTGCCGAGCATCCAGCCCGCGACCTGCGCCTGTGCGCGGCGCGCGGGGTCGGACAGACCGCGCCGCAGCTGCGCCTCCTGGTCGTCCCGCAGGAACTTCACGTTGCCGGGGCGCTGCGCCCATTCCTGGAGGCCGCGGCGCAGGGACGTGATGGTCGCGAGGGACATCGGCCACGCAGCCTACTCGACGGCCGTTCGCGGAATCGACCGCCGCCGCGGCAGCTGGTGGCCGCGGCCCGCTGGAGCTGCTGATGCTCGGGCTCTGCGGCTGACGTCGCGGAAGTCGCGCCCGCGCGCATCCGGGCACGGGGTTGCCTCCAGCCCCGCGAGGCCGACAATCCAAGCGACTACCTCGGCCCGATGATGCGCGCTCCTCTCTTCTTCCTGGCCTGCTTTGGCGGCGCGCTCGCGGCCCAGCAGCGAGGGCACTGGTCCTACCAGCCGGTGCGCCGTCCGGAGCCGCCGGCCGCGTCGGTCGACGGCTGGGGCAGCCGGCCGCTGGATCGCTTCACGCTCGCCGCGATGCGGGCCCGCAGCCTTGAGCCGTCCGCGCCGGCCGCGCCGGAGACGTGGCTGCGGCGCGTGACGCTGGACTTGACCGGCCTCCCCCCGACGCCAGCGGACGTCGACGCGTTCCTCCAGGACTCTGGCGCGCGCGCGCGCGCGCGGGTCGTCGACGCGCTGATGGCGACGGACGCGTTCGCCGAACGCTGGGCGACGTGGTGGCTCGACCTCGCGCGCTACGCCGACAGCCAGGGCTA
>CAZTQF010000440.1:0-3404 GCA_964615255.1 uncultured candidatus Brocadiaceae bacterium
GCCAAGTCGATCCCGGAGGGCGGCCTCTACTCGATGCCGAAGAACTACGGCGACGGGTTCGTGATCGCGGGCGACAGCTCGGGGTTCATGAACAGCATGCGCCTCAAGGGCATCCACCTCGCGATGCGCAGCGGCATGCTCGCCGCACAGACGGCGTTCGAGGCGCTCAAGCGCGGCGACTTCTCCGAGGCGACGACCAAGGGCTACGCCGACGCCATCAAGGCGGACTGGGTCCACGACGAGCTGTGGCAGTGCCGAAACTTCCACCAGGGCTTCCACAAGGGCCGCCTGTCCGGGCTGATCAACGCGGGCTTCGCGCAGCTGTTCGGCGGCAAGGGCACGCTCTGGTCCGACGAGCTGAAGAGCGACGCCGGCCACACCTACATGGAGAAAGTTGGCGACTACTTCGGCGGCAAGGGCAAGCCGGAGCTGCCCAAGCTCACGGGCGACGGCACGTTGACGTTCGACAAGCTCACGTCGGTCTACAGCTCGGGCACGATGCACGAGGAAGACCAGCCCTGCCACCTGGTGGTCAGCGAGCCGGACCTGTGCTCGACGCGCTGCGTGGAGGAGTTCGGCAACCCGTGCCAGCACTTCTGCCCGGCCGCCGTCTACGAGATGGAGGAGAAGGACGGCGCCGCGCACGGCGTCGACCTCAAGATCAACGCCTCGAACTGCGTGCACTGCAAGACGTGCGACATCCTGGATCCCTATCAGGTGATCAACTGGGTGACGCCCGAGGGCGGCGGCGGCCCGAACTACACCAACCTGTAGCGGCGCCGGGTCGGGCGTTCAGCGACGACCGCTCGCCTGGGTCCGGTGCACGAGCACGTCGATCGGGCCCGCCTCCCGCCGCAGCCGGACGAGGCCGTGCGCAAGCTCGACGATCCGGTCGTCGTCGAGTCCGAGGTCTTCGGCGAAGGACGCGACCAGGTCGGACGGCGCGCCGGGTCGCAGCAGGTGGGAGCCGAGCGCGCTCTCGACGCTGCGCAGGCCGGCGTCGCGCAGGGCCTCGACCAGCTCCAGGTCCGAAGGCCCGCGGAGCGCGGCGAGCGGCTCCTCGTCCCACGCCGCCTCGCGCCAGGCGTCGCTGAGGTCTGGGATCATGTCGCCGGCGGGCACGTCGACGACGAAGCGTCCGCCGGGCCGCAGGTTGGAGCGGAGCAGCGCGGCGCAGCGCGCGGGCGCCAGCGCGGGCCCCGTATGCAGCGTGCACATGGCCGCGTCGAAGGTCCCGAAGCGCTCGTCCCCGGACACCTCGTGCGCCAGCACGCGAACGCCCGGCAGCTGCCGCTCCGCGAGCGCCTCGGCGCGAGCGCGATCGGCGATCACCGCGGTGAGTTCGCCGTCGCCGCCGATCGCGGCGCGCATCGCGAGCGCGTCCGGCAGCCGCGGCTCGAGCGTCAACACGCGCTCACCGCGCCGCAGCGCCAGCCGCTCGAGCGAGCTGTCGAACCACGGCGTCGCCAGCGCGTCCTGCATGCCCGCAGCCTACCCTTCCACGGGATCCCCTCCGAGGCAACAATCGGCGCGGGTGCGCACGGATCCGAGACAGCTCTACGGCGAAGCGTTCGACGTCGTCGTCGTGGGCGCCGGCCTCCAGGGCGCGGCCATCGCGCGCGAAGCCGCGGCGCGCGGGCTGCGCGCGCTGTTGGTGGACGCCGAGGACGTCGCCGCGGGCACGAGCTCGTGCGGCAGCGGGTGGATCCAAGATGGCGTGCCTGCGCTCTGTCGACCTGGGCGCGGCTCCTGGTCGGCCGCGCTGCGCGAGCGCGAGCGCCTGCTGCGGACGGCGCCGCACCTCGTCCGGCCGCTGCCGATCCTGACGCCGCTGTTCGACGACGGCGCGGCGCCTGCGTGGCGGCTGCAGCTCGGCGCCTGGCTCTACCGCATCGCCGCGCGTCGCTCGACGCTGCCGCGGCCGCGCAGGCGCTCTGCGTCGGGCGCCGCCGCAGCGTTTCCCGGCCTGCGCACGGCGGGGCTCCGCGGCGCCGTCGAGCTGTTCGACGCGCGCGCGGACTACGCGCGGCTCGCGGTCGAGACCGTGCGCGACGCCGTCTCGCTGGGTGCTGCGTTCTGCAGCCACGCGCGCGTCGCGTCGTGCCGCGGTGGTGGCTTGACGCTGGTCGCAGACGGCGCGGACGTCGACGTGCGATGTCGAGAGGTCGTCAACGCCGCCGGCCCTGACGTCGACGGGGTCCGACGCGCCCTCGGCGCCGACGAGCGCGCGCTGGTTGAGACGTATCGCGCGGCGCACGCCGTGCTGCCGCCGCGGGCCGGAGAGCTCGCGCTCTGTGCGCCGCGCCCTGACGGCCGCGTGCCGTTCGTCGTGCCCGTGGACGGCGGCGCGCTCTGCGGCGCGGCCGGTCGCGGAGGCGACGTCGCAGGCGGGGAGCCGAGCGCGGTCGCCGACGCGCTCGGCTCGCTGCTGGAGACGGCGCCGTCGAGCGGGCACATGGTGTCCGGCCGCGACGTCTGGACGCCAACGTCGGCTGCCGTCCGGGCCTTGGCCCGGGGACGGCGGGCGGCGCCCGTCGTCGACGAGCCGATCGCCTGCGGCCGGCTCCAGAGCGTCGTCGAGGACCGCGCTGCGGCGCATCGGGCGGTGGCCGAGCGCGTGATCGCCGCTGCGTTCGGCTGCGATCCCGCTGCTTCGCCGACGCGGAGTCGGCCGCTGCCCGGCGGGGTCGGTCCGCGCGAGGTCGACGATCCGCTGTGGTGGCGGTACGGCGGCCGCGTGGGCGAGGTGCGGGCGCTGGCCGTCGGTGCCTTGCGTGAGCCGCTTTGCGAACACCGCCCGTTCCTCGCGTGCGAACTGGTCCACGCCGTGACCTGCGACGGCGCGTCCACCTTCGCCGACGCCATGGTGCGTCGCCTCGTCGACGTGCGCGGGCCCTGCCGCGAGCCGCGCTGCCTGGAGCGGTCGCTCGGCGTCTTCGAGCGCGCCGGCGGCCGGGTGACCGGCGGCGCCTCGCCGCTCGAGGCGCTCCCGCGCGCGGGCGCGCTGTCCCCGACGGAGCGTTCATGAACGACGACGTGTTCACGTTCTCACCCGCCTGGCGATGGCTCGACCGGCCGCCGCTGCACCTGGAGACCGGTCTGGAGGGGCACGTCGTGGTCGTGCTCTACTGGCGGCTCGGCTGCGCGCACAGCCGCGCGGCGCTCAGCGAGCTGGCGCTCGCGAGTGTGCGCCAGCGGGGCCGGCCGGTCGCGTTCGTCGCGGTGCGCGACTTCCGCAAGCCTTCTAGGCCGACCTGGGAAGTAAAGAGCGCGTCGGGCTTTTGGCCGATCGGGAATTTCGACAACAGTTCGGCGACGCCGTCGTCCGTAATCGGGTTCGACGCGTCGACGTTTGCGATACGACCGACGGAAAGGTGGTTCGTAATCTGCAAGCCGACCCAGCC
>CAZTQF010000441.1:0-3399 GCA_964615255.1 uncultured candidatus Brocadiaceae bacterium
TGCGTCGGCGCAGCTACCCGCAGTATCCCAGCAAGGCGAGCATGCCGCGGAACCTGACCGCGCCCGGCGGCGAGTTCGACCAGAAGGTGGTCGCGGCGATGCGCGCCAAGTGGACCCGGGAGCGGACCAACTTCACGGCCGAGGACCGCGCAGGCCTGCAGCAGCTGCGCGGCATGAGCGAGCTGTTCCAGGGTGCAGCGCTGCAGCTCGAGCTGGAGAAGAACTACATCCGGTACCAGCTCCGGCTGATGGGCGACTTCTAGCGGCGCCCGGATCGCGGCGGCCGCGGGCTTGCATTGGGCCAAGGAGCAGCTATCTTCTGCGGCCCTCGCTGGACGCCCAGGTGGCGGAATTGGCAGACGCGCTAGCTTGAGGTGCTAGTTCTCCTAACGGGGATTGGAGGTTCAAGTCCTCTCCTGGGCACCACTTCTCTTCCTCCGCGCAGGCGGAGGCGAGAGAGCCCGTCCGCGAGGCCCGCGCGGCGCCGGATGAAGTCGGCGAGCCGGGCGCCCTCTCCTCCCAAGGGGTGCTGGCTCCTCCCGAGGGGTGCTGGGAATTGCGACAGCCGTGGACGCGGGGAAATCCCGAGGTCGGGCACACGGGTGCTCAGGCGCCGCGTCGCCCCCTTCCGATAGCGCCCTCATGCGCGCCCGCCCTCGCCACGCGACCGAACCGCTCGGCTTCACGCTGCTCGAGCTGACGATCGCCGTGTCGATCCTCGCGATCTTGGCCTCGATCGCGGTCCCGCAATACGTGGGGGCCCTGCGCGTCGCCCGCGTCGGCAAGGCCAAGCACGAGCTCAAGACGATCGCGAACGCGATCGACGCCTACTCGGCCGGCAACCAGGGCATGCTGCCGCTGACGCTCTACCAGGTTGGGTTCGGCGGCAAGCGGGACCCGTGGGGTGTGCCGTACTGCTACCTCAACTACGCCGACGGGTGCGGCGACGGCCTGGACTGGGCCGTGCAGGCTGGTCTGGCAGATCCCGCGTGCTTCGCGCCGGTCACCGGCGGCGCCGCCGGCGGTGACGGCGGGCCTGGCGCAGACCGCTCGCCGCCGCTGGCCCAGGGCCAGGGGGCGCGCGGCGGGATCCCGAGCGCCCTGCCCGCGAACGCGGCCGCGCCCGCCCACGTCAACTTCGACCGGATCTCCGAGCGGATCGGGCGCCAGCTGAGCCTCACCGAGCGCGGCGCGCTCGAAGACGCGGCGATCCGGCAAGGCGGCTTCTCGATGTTCACCAGCGTGACCACCGAGACGACGCGGCGCCGAGACCGCTACCTGTTCCCGCTCAACACCGACTACGACCTCTTCAGCCTCGGCCCGGACCACCGCACGGCGACGTCGCTCGGAGAGCAGGTCGGCTACGACGACGTCATCCGCGCCAACAACGGCGGTTTCTTCGGCCTCGCATCGGACTACTGAGATGAACGGCTCGCCACGCCTCCGCCGCCGGCGCTACATCGTCGACCGCAAGCTCCAGGGGAGCCTCGTCACGCACGGCGTGCTCTACGGCGCCGCGGTGCTCGCGGCGGTCGGCCTGGGGATCTTCGCGCCGCTGCTGTGGGGGCTCGGAAGCCCGGGCGGCGAGCAGGGGTTCGAAGAGCAGTCGCTCGTGATGATCTACCTCCACGAGCGCTTCTGGCTCATCGCGGGCGGCTCGCTGCTGGTGGTCGTGCTCGGCGCCGTGCGCTTCTCCCACCGCGTCGCGGGCCCGATGGTCCGCTTCAAGCGCAACCTGCGCCTGCTCGCCGCGGGCGAGCTGCCGCCGCCGCTGCGGACGCGCCGCGACGACTTCCTGAAGGAGGAGGTCGAGGCGCTCAACCGCGCGGTCGGCGGCGTCGAGGAGCGCGTGGCGTCCATTCGTAGAGCGCAGCTCGAGGTGCGTCGCCGCCTGCAGGCGTTCGAGGAGGCCCAGGCGGCGCCGTCGCCGGAGCTCCGCCTGGCCGTCGAGGCGTGCGAGGAGCTGGACCGGGCCGTGCGGACGTTCGCCCATGTCGACACCCCCGAAGACGTGCAGCTGCCGTTCGCGGCGACCGCCGCGTCCGCGGCCACGGCTGCCGGACAGCCCGGAGGCGCCTGACGTGGAGGCAGGGCCGGCGGCAGCGGCAGGGCCCGGCGCGCCGACGTCGGCAGGGGCGCTCCGCTCGCGGCTCGGTCGGCGGTTCGTGCTGCTGTTCGGCGTCGGCGCGCTGCTGCCGCTCGTGATCTTCGCCGGCCTCTCGGTGACCCGGGTCTCGCAGCGCCTCGACGCCGAGCTGCAGGCGACGCTCCATGACGCGGCAAAGGCGTCGGGCATGGGCGTCGCCGCTCGCTTCGCGCAGGTCGCAGGCGATCTCCGCCTCGCCGCCGACCTCGTGCAGACCTGGGGCGCGCGCGGCGAGCGTGACGTGAGCGCTGCGCTCCGAGGCCAGCTGCAAGAGCACTGCGACGCGCTGTGGTTCGTGCGAGGCCGCCGCGCCGCCGCGCTGGTCGGGGCCGGCGCCGCTCCTGCGCTCACGCTCTCCGCAGCTCAGCAGGCCCACCTCGCCGGAGGCGCGCCCCTGGTCGTCGTCGACGGCGGCGGCGACGAGATGCTGATGTTGCTGGAGGTGGGCGACCCGCGCGGGCCTGCAGGCGACGCCAGCCGCCTCGTCGCGCGCATCCGCGCGTCGTGGCTGTGGGATCCTCAGGAGCTCCGAGGGGAGCGCTGCGAGTTCGCCGCGTGCGGTCCCAGCGGCCGCGTGCTCTACCACACCTTCTCTACGCCGCCATCGGGCGAGGCGCTGGCCGCGAGCGTGAGCCGGCGGGCGTCTTCGGGCGCCCTCGCGTGGGAGGTCGGCGGCGTGCCGCAGCTGGGCCGCTACTGGCACGCGTTCTTGCGGCCCCAGTACGGTGTCGACCTCTGGATGATCCAGTCGCGGGAGCAGGCGGACGCCGCGTCCGTCGCGCGCGCCTTCGAACGAGACTTCTGGCTCACGGCTGCGGGCACGCTGCTGTGCGTCGTCCTGCTCGGCCTCGTGACCATGCGCCGGACGCTGGATCCGATCGTCTCGCTGCGCGACGCGACGCGGCGGCTGGGGCGGGGAGACCTCGACGCGCGGGTCGACGTCGCGCAGACGGACGAGATCGGCGAGCTGGGCGCGGCCTTCAACGACATGGCCGACCGGCTGCGGGAGAACATCGCGCGCCGCGAGCGGACCGAGCAGGAGCTGGTCGCGTCGCGCGACGCGGCGCTCGCGGCCGCGAAGGCTAAGGCCGAGTTCGTGACCAACGTCAGCCACGAATTCCGCACTCCGATGGCGGAGGTCCTCGGCGCGGCGGAGATTTTGGCCCAGGAGGACGGGGTCGACGACGCCGCCCGCGAGGAGTTCAGCAAGATCGCGCTGCACGGCGCCGAACGCCTCGCCAGCCTACTCGACG
>CAZTQF010000442.1:0-3393 GCA_964615255.1 uncultured candidatus Brocadiaceae bacterium
GGGCCGAGGACGCGCCCCAGGTGGGCGCGCCGCGGTTCTGCCGCGGACGGGCCTTGGGCTGTCAGCTCCCCGCCGACCAACACCAACATCGCGAGCGCACACTTCACGCGGGCACCTGACCCTACGGCCGCACAGACGCAAGCTCTCGGCGTCATTCCCGGGCGCTCGTCGCAAAGATCCCCTGCTTGGCGCTCTCGACGATGCGCGCGACGCCCGGGTGACGGATCTTGCGCTCCGGCGAGATCGCATAGAACCGCTCGCGCACGCCGTCCAGCACCCCGATCGGCGCGACGTCGTAGTTGTCGCAGATCTGCTGCGCGACCACGGTCGGCCCCGGGAAGACGCCGCGGCCGGCCTGGCCGAAGACCTTCATCAGCGCGCCGTCCTCGAACTCGGCGACGACCGTCGGGCGCAGGTCCTGCTCCTCGAGCCAGTGCTGCAGCGAGTTGCGGATCGCCGCGGCGCTCGACGGCATCAAGAACGGCGCGCCGTCCAGCGAGCGCGGGAAGCCGCGCTCGAGCTCAGGCGCGACGGCCCGCGCCGCGAACAGCGTCGTCGTCGACTCCCCCATCACGTGGTTGTAGGCCGAGACGTCGAGGCCGGGCGCGAGCGGGATGTCGGAGAGCACCAGGTCCAGCTCGTGCACCGCGAGCTGCGCGAACAGCCGGTTGGGGTCGTCCTCGCGACACTCGAGCACTGCCTGCTCGTCGGCGTCGAGCGCTGGCAGCAGCAATTGGAAGGCAACGATCTTGGCCATCACGTCCGCGATGCCGACCCGGAAGCGCTGCGGACGGCCGGTCGGCCGGCCGCGCAGCACGTCTACCAGCTCCCGCCCGGTCGCGAAGATGTCGTCGGCGTAGGTCTGCACCAGCTCGCCGACCTTGGTCAACTCGAGGTAGCGTCCCCGGCGGCGGAACAGCTCCGCGCCGACGAACTTCTCCAGGCTCTTGAGCTGCATGCTGATCGCCGGCCGCCCCACGTGCAGCTGGCGGCTGGCCGCGGCCACGCTGCCTTCACGGGCGACCGTCCAGAAGTAGAAGAGGTGGTGGTAGTTGAGCCACTCCATGGCTGCACCGTCACCTCTCGTTGCCACAACCGTCAACCAAATTGACGCTCGAGGTCAGGCGAAAACGACTTTCTGAACGGTGCCTCCAGCACGATACTGCTGGATGCGCCCTTTCGGCTGCACGCACGCCTACGACATGAAACCAAGCCTCCGGCAGGACCTCCCCGCCAGCATCGTCGTCTTCTTCGTCGCGGTGCCGCTGTGTCTGGGCATCGCGTTCACCAGCGGCGCGCCCCTGTTCGCCGGCCTGATCGCCGGCATCATCGGAGGCATCGTCGTCGGCATCCTGAGCGGCTCGCCGCTCGGCGTCTCGGGCCCCGCCGCCGGCCTCGCCGTCATCGTCGCGCAGGCGATCACCGAGCTGGGCTTCGAGGCCTTCCTGCTCGCGGTCTTCCTGTCCGGCTTCTTCCAGATCGCGCTGGGCCTGCTGCGCGCCGGCGTGCTCGGCTACTTCTTCCCGTCCGCGGTGATCCGCGGAATGTTGGCGGGCATCGGCGCGATCATCTTCCTCAAGCAGATCCCCCACGCCTTCGGCTGGGACAAGGAGCCCGAAGGCGAGACGTCGTTCAACCAGGTCGACGGCGAGAACACCTTCACCGAGCTGCTGCAGGCCTACGAGCACATCGACTGGAACGCCACGCTCGTCGCGACCGTCGCGATGGTGATCCTGCTGGTCTGGGACAACGTCCTCGGCAAGCGCGGCGGCTTCTTCAAGGTCGTGCAGGGCCCGCTGGTCGCGGTCGCCTTCGGCATCGTCTACCAGCTGCTGACGTCCAAGTTCGCGCCGGCGATGGCGATGGGCGCCGATCACCTCGTCTCCGTCCCGACGCCAGACTCCTTCGACGAGGCCTTGCAGCAGTTCACCTCGCCCGACTGGAGCGCGATCAGCAACAGCGCGATCTGGGTGATGGCCGCGACGATCGCCGTCGTCGGCAGCCTCGAGACGCTGCTCTGCCTCGAAGCCACCGACAAGCTCGACCCGCACAAGCGCGTCACGCCGACCAACCGCGAGCTCGTCGCGCAAGGCGTCGGCAACTCGTTCTCCGGCCTGATCGGCGGCCTGCCGATCACGCAGGTCATCGTGCGCAGCTCGGCCAACATCCAGTCTGGCGCGCAGAGCAAGCTGTCGGCCATCATGCACGGGGTCTTCTTGCTGCTGGCGGTGATGACCATCCCGGCGGTGCTCAACCTGGTGCCGCTCGCGGTGCTGGCGAGCATCCTGCTGATCGTCGGCTACAAGCTCGCCAAGCCGCAGCTGTTCGTGACGATGTACCAGCGCGGCTGGGCGCAGTTCATCCCGTTCGTCACCACGGTGCTCGGTATCGTGTTCACCGACCTGCTCAAGGGCATCGGCCTCGGCATGGCGGTCGCGTTGATCGTGCTGCTGCGCCGCAACTTCCAGAACTCGCACTTCCTGCACGCCGAGGAGAAGGACGAGAACGGCCAGCACAAGGTGCACCTGCGGCTGTCCGAGGAGGTCACGTTCCTCAACAAGGGCGCGATCATCCGCGAGCTCAGCGAGGTCCCCGACGGCAGCAAGGTGATCATCGACCGGAGCAAGTGCGTCGACATCGACCACGACGTGATCGAGGTCATCGACGACTTCAAGACCAGCGCGAAGGACCGCGACATCACGGTCGAGGTCGTCACGGCGTAGCGCCGAAACCGCTCGCAACATCCACGACAGCCACACAGACCCATGAACGCACAGAACGCCGAGACTCAGAGCCAGATCACCCCGCAGCGCGCCGTCGAGATGCTCGCCGAGGGCAACCGCCGCTTCACCGACAACCAGCCCGCCGACCGCGACCTGCACGCGCAGCTCCAAGAGACCCGCGGCGGCCAGTGGCCGTTCGCGGCCGTGCTCAGCTGCATCGACTCGCGCGTCAGCGCCGAGCTGGTGTTCGACCAGGGCATCGGCGACATCTTCAGCGCGCGGATCGCCGGCAACGTAGCGACCGACGAGCTGCTCGGCAGCCTCGAGTTCGCCTGCAAGGTCGCCGGCTCCAAGGCCGTCGTCGTGCTCGGCCACTCGCACTGCGGCGCCGTCAAGGGTGCCTGCGACGGCGTCGAGATGAGCCACCTCACCAAGCTGCTGTCGCACATCCAGCCGGCCGTCGCCGCGACCGCCGAGCCCGCGGACGCCTCGCAGCGCAGCTCCAAGAACGCTGCGTTCGTGCAATCCGTCGCCGAGCGCAACGTCCGCATGGTCGTCGAGCACATCGCCTCGGCGAGCCCGGTGCTGCGCGAGCAGCGCGACGCAGGCGAGATCGCCATCGTCGGCGCGATGTACGACATCGAGACCGGCGAGGTCGCGTTCCTCGACT
>CAZTQF010000443.1:0-3389 GCA_964615255.1 uncultured candidatus Brocadiaceae bacterium
CGCCAGGGATGCGGCTCTGGTGCCAGGCCGGGTCGGTCGACCTCTCGAGCCTCGCGATGTCGTTCAGCGACGCCGTCACGCTCGTGACCCCGCCGTTCGGGCAGCTGCCGCGGCCGTGCGCCCGGGTCGCCAACGGCGACGACGTCTCGAGCCCGACCGGCAGCGTCAGCCGATCGGTGCCGGTGATGGCCTTCTTCTAGCGGAGCGGGCCCACAGGTGACGCCGCCGCGCGGCGGCGTCCGCCCCTCCCGGCGCTGCAGCGCCGCGGCTCGGAACGCTCAGTTGTCGAGCTTCTGGCAGGGCACGATCGGCGAGTTGGGACCGTAGGTCTCTACCGGCTGATTCAGGTCGAACTCACCCAGACCGTAACGCCCCTGCAGGTCCTGGTAGCTGTAGCTGCGCACGTTGCCGCCGTTGAACAGCACGTTCACCGTGCCGTCGCTGAACACCCACATGCCTTCGTTGTCGGTGGCCATCCACGCGTCCTCGGCCGTCTGCGTCGCCGAGCGCAGGTGCTCACGGGCGCGCCCGACGTAGTGGGTGTCGGTCGGGCGCGTGTCGTCGATGGTCGGCCACGGGTCCTCGCCGCGCTCCATCATCTCGCGCGCGGTCCGGTAGTCGGGGTCGTTGTCGCGCGAGCCCGGCGAGAAGTACATGTCGAGGTTCTCTTCCGTGTGGTCGAAGATCTTCGACGTCCACGTCGACAGCACGAACTTGTAGCCGCCCTTGTTCGGCAGCGCCTTCTTGTGGCGCTGCTGGTAGGTCGTGAACCACGTGTAGTGGGTCCGCATCTGCTGCGTGTCCGCGAACGCGTTGGCGGTCGCCTGCGACTCGAGGACGCGCGGCAGCAGCACCGCGGCCAGCACCCCGATGATGCTGATGACGATGAGCAGTTCGATCAGGGTGAAGCCGGACTGGTTACGGCGCATGAAGTCGGTCTCGCGGGTCAGGGTCTGTGGGGACCCGTCCAGTCTAGTGCCGCCTGCACCGGTTGGAAACGACCGGGGGCGAATCACCCGCGAGCGCAGCGGCGGTCAGTTCCCGCTGCCGCTGCCGCTGCCGCTTCCCGCCGTGGCGCTCGTCGCGCCGGATCCGCCCGTGGCGCCAGCATCGCCAGTAGCGCCCGTCGCGCCCTTCCCCTTCGCAGGGGTCGGCTTCGAAGGTCGCAGGATCGGGAGCACGGTCGGCGGCGTCACCGCGGGCGGCTCGATCGCAGGCTTGGTCGGCGTGGGCGTCGTCGTCGCGGACGACCCCGAGGTCTCCGCCGTCGCCGAAGCGCCGGAGCCGGGCTTGGTGGTCTCCGTCGGCTGCGGGTCGGTGGACTCCGTCACCGTCGTCGCGGCGCCGACCTCGCGGCTCGCGCTCGCGCTCTCGCTGGCGGCGCTCGTCGTCGCGGCGTCACCAGCCGACTGCGCCGGCGATGGCGTCTCGGGCGGAGCTCCGGGAGAAGAGTGCGACTCCTGCGCACCTTCGCCCTCACTCGAGTCCGTCATTTCGCCGCCCGTCTGGGTCTCGCCCGCCGGCGCGGCGAGGCTGTCGAGGCCGTGGGAGCGCTCGTAGGACTGCGCGAACAGCCGATCCCCCGAGTACTCCCCCCACCACTGGCGCCAGCGCAGGACCGCGAGCTGCAGCTCCTGCTGGTCCTGGCCGAGGTGGTCGTAGCCGAAGTCGTGCCCGGTCGCGGACTTCAGGGCTTCGTGACACAGGTAGCGCACCTCCTTGCGGTCGCTGTCTAGCGCTTCGATGAGAGTCGGCGCCTGCGCGACGTCTCCCATCAGCACCAGCGAGCGCGCGGCCTCAAGCCGGACGCTGGGCACCGGGTCCGTGAGCACGCTCTGCAGGTCGGGGACCGTGCGGCGATCGCGGAGCTGGCCGAGCACCCAGCAGCAGTTGGAGCGCACCTTGGCGTTGTCGCTGGCGAGGCCGTCGATGAGCGAAGGAATGGTCTGCTCGCCGGCCTGAACCAGCCAGAGCAGGTTCTGGATCAGCTCTTCTCTGTGCTGGAACGGGATCTGGTCGATGCGCTGGCTGATCTCCGACCCCATCAGCTCGTTGGGTTGCTGGTAGGGGCTGGTGGGCTGCGTCGTCGAGCACGCAGCGAGCGCGAACAGGGTGGCAGCAGTGACTGCGATCCTCATGGTGATCCTCGTGGATGGGGTTGGGCGCCGGCGCCTCTTGGCCCGGTCCTCGGGGTCATCGACCACTGCCACCGGCGACTTGAGCGCGGCGCGGCGATTCGGGCCCAGGAGCTGCCTGCTGCCGCTCCGCGCTTGCGGGCGCTGCGCCGGTCTGCTTACCTGCGGCGCGACGGCCGCCGCGCCATCGGAACCCTCAGCCCATGAACAAGGCCGCGTTGATCGCAGACGTCCAGCAGCACCTCGGGGTCGAGTGCTCCAAGGCGCACGCCGAGCGCGTCGTCCAGGCCGTGCTGGGGGCGATCGAGCGCGGCCTCCAGGCCGACGGTGAGGTCCAGCTGGTCGGCTTCGGGACCTTTCAGGTCAAGCAGCGCGCCGCCAGGCTCGGCCGCAACCCCCAGACGAACGCGCCGATGCAGCTGGCGGCGAGCACCAGCGTCGGGTTCCGGGTCGGCGCCAGGCTCCGCAAGGCGGTCGCCGAGTCGGCGGACGGTCCGCGCGGCGACGCGTGACGGCCTGCGTCTGGCAGCCGCGCCCGGCCACGCCTCAGGCCGAGCCGTCGATCCAGCCGCCGCCGAGCACGCGGGTCCCGCGGTAGAACACCGCCGCCTGGCCGGGAGTGATCGCGTCCACCGGCTCGTCGAACGTGACGCGCGCGGTGTCGCCGCTCGCGACGACGCTCCCCGAGACCGGCCGGTGACGCGCGCGGACCTTGAACTCAGCCGCGCGCGCCTCGCCTGCGGCGGGCGGATCGACCAGCCACCGGACCCCGCTGACGAACATCGTCGTGCGCTGCAGGCCGTCGCGCGGCACCAGCGTGACCTCGCCGCCGTCGGGGTCGATCGCCGCGACGTAGTGGGGCGCGCCGAGCGCGGGCAGCCCTTTGCGCTGACCCACGGTGAACCCGTCGACGCCGTCGTGCGCGCCCAGGTCACGGCCCTCGGCGTCCACGAACCTGCCCGGCCTACCGCTGCCGCCGCGCGCGCGCACGACGTCGCGGTAGTCGCCGCTGGTGACGAAGCAGATCTCCATCGACTCCGGCTTCTGCGCGGTCACGAGGCCGTGCGCGTCGGCGAAGTCACGCACCTGCTGCTTGGTCATGCCGAGCCGCAGGTTACCTGCGCGTATGTTCTCAGCGAGGCCCTCGCCCAGGGGCTCAAGATCTATCGGGATCGGGCTGAGATACTCTCTCGCGACCTCTTCCATGGTGCGACGCGTGTATTTTTCCTTGAGCACCAGCGTCACGGCAGAACC
>CAZTQF010000444.1:0-3379 GCA_964615255.1 uncultured candidatus Brocadiaceae bacterium
GCGCCTTCAAGGGGGGGTCGGCGTCCTCGGCGGCGGCCGCCGCCATCAGGTCGGCGCCGAGCGCGAACATCGCCTTGACGTCCTTGGCGCGGAACTCGCGCTCGGCGCGCTCGGCGAGGCCGTCATCGCCGAGGTCGACGACGGCGTAGCGCTGCACCTCCTTGAACTTCTGCAACAGCACGCCGACGCCCATGGCGGCAGCGATCAGCACCGGCACGATGAAGATGCCGATCCAGAAGGTCTTGGTGCGGACGTTCTCGAGGTACTCCCGCTGCGCGACGAGGAGGGTCTTGCTCGCCATCAGCGGTCCCCTCCCGCGGCGGCTGCGAGCGCGGCGTCGCGCTCCTCGACGGTCCGCACGAACACCTCGTGGAGCGACGGCTCCCGGACGTCGAAGCTGCGGATCGTCAGGCGTTCGACCAGCCAGCGCAGCGCGTCCTGCGGGTCACGGCCGGGCTGCAGGAACAGCTCGGCGGCCTTGTTGTCGTCATTGAGGCGGTCGAGGCCGGGCAGCTGCTGCAGCACGGCGCCGTCGCCGTCGTATTCGATCCGGATGCCCTGGTCGCGGCCCGCCTTGATCTGCGCCACCGTGCCCTCGAACGCCAGCCGGCCCTTGTGGATCATCATCATCTCGTCGCACAGCTTCTCTGCCTGCTCCATCACGTGGGTCGAGAAGATCACCGTGCGCCCCTCGCGCTTCATGTCGAGGATCGTGTCGCGCATGACGTCGCGGTTGACGGGGTCGAGGCCGCTGAACGGCTCGTCGAGGATGACCAGGTCGGGGTCGTGAATGATCGTCCCGAGGATCTGCACCTTCTGGCCCATGCCCTTGGACATGGCCTCGCACTTCTTGTCGAGCCAGTCCCCGAGGCCGTAGCGGGTCAGCAGGTCCTTGGCCTTGAGGTTGGCCGTCGCCCGGTCCATGCCCTTGAGCTTGCCGAAGTAGGCGACGATCTCGGACGTCTTCATCTTCTTGTAGAGGCCCTTCTCCTCGGGCAGGTAGCCGAGGCGGTCCTTGACCCGGGCAGCGTCCTCTGCACCGAGCACGGTGATCGCGCCCTGGTCCTGGTGGAAGATGCTCATCACCATGCGGATGGTGGTCGTCTTGCCCGCGCCGTTCTGTCCCAGGAAGCCGTAGATGCAGCCAGGGGGAACCGTGAGCGTCAGGTCGTCGACCGCGGTGAAGGCGCCGAACCGCTTGGTGACGCCTCGCAGCTTGAGAGCGGAGTCCATGAGTCTTGTCGGCCGCTTGGACCGCAGCAGGGAGCGTGTCGCTTCGCCGCAACGTTCGCAAGCGGCGCGGCAGCATCATCCGCGCGGGGCGCAACGGTGTCGCGGGAGGGAGCGAAGCCCTCCTGCAGGTCCCCCCTCCAAAAGGGACCGCCACGGTCCGGTGGTCGCCCGCGCTGCCCGCAGGCGCGACCGGCCCGCCGCCTAGTTCTTGAGCAGCGCCAGGAGCAGCAGCATGACGAGGCCGAGCAGCGTGAGGGCCACAGAGGTCCGGTTCATGCTCGCCGAGGTGTGGGGCGCCATCGAGGTGGTGTCGCGCATGGTGGGTGCGTGATGGTGGCTTCCGCCGGCAGGCCCGCGCGGGTTGCGCGAGGCCTGCACGGCGGGGGGTGGGGGTGTTGCGTCGGGCTTCGGCGCAAGGTGGTGTCGATCCGCCTTCGGCCCTCCTGTCGTGATGACCAAGAAAAAACTAGCGAAGCCTGCTCCCGGTGCCATGGGCAGAAGTGCGAAGGGATTGTCCCGATCTGGTGTCCATGTCCGCACTTGGGGGGTGCTTTTCCCTGTGACGGCAGTAGATTCCGGCGCTGATTGGGCGCGGCGATGGGCCGGAGGAAGAGCTCTCCGGGCTGAGGTATCTCCTGCGCCGCTCCGAAACACCGCAGCACTCTCCCCCCTTCGAAATGAGCAAGGAACTCCGTCTCTTCACCAGCGAATCGGTCTCCGAAGGCCACCCCGACAAGGTCTGCGACCAGATCTCGGACGCGATCCTGGACGCGATCCTCGCGCAGGACCCGCACTCACGCGTGGCGTGCGAAACGATGGTGTCCCGGGGCTTCGCAGTCATCGCAGGTGAGATCACGACCGATGCTTACGTCGACTTCCAGGAGACCGCGCGCGAGGTCATCCGGGAGATCGGCTACGACGATCCGACGGTCGGCTTCGACGCCAACTCTTGCGCCGTGCTCACGTCCATCCAGGCGCAGTCCGCGGACATCGCGCTCGGGGTCGACGAGACGACGTCGCAGAGCAAGGAGCAGGGCGCGGGCGACCAGGGCATGATGTTCGGCTACGCGTGCAACGAGACGGACGCGCTCATGCCGTTCCCGATCCACTACAGCCACCGGATCCTCGAGAAGCTGGCCGAAGTGCGTAAGAGCGGGAAATACCCGTTCTTGCGGCCGGACAGCAAGAGCCAGCTGACGGTCGAGTATGACGCCGACGGCAAGCCGCAGCGCGTCAACACGGTCGTCATCTCCCACCAGCACACCGCCGACGTCGGGACCGAGGAGCTCGCCGCTGCCCTCAAGGACACCTCGCTCGAGGTGCTCCCGGCGGCGATGGTGGACAGCGATACGCGCTGGTTCCTCAACCCGACGGGCCGGTTCGTCGAGGGCGGGCCTAAGGCCGACGCCGGCCTGACCGGCCGGAAGATCATCGTCGACACCTACGGCGGCATGGGCCGCCACGGCGGCGGCGCCTTCTCGGGCAAGGACCCGACCAAGGTCGACCGCTCGGCGGCCTACGCCGGCCGCTGGGTCGCGAAGAACGTGGTCGCCGCCGGCTATGCCGACCGCTGCGAGGTGCAGGTGGCCTACGCGATCGGCATCGCCGAGCCCGTCAGCATCCGATGCGACTTGTTCGGGACCGGCAAGGTGTCCGAGGACGCGCTCGCCGGCGCCATCCGCGAAGTCTTCGACCTGCGCCCTGCCGGCATCATCCGCGACCTCGAGCTGAAGCGGCCTTGCTTCCGCAAGACGGCAGCCTACGGCCACTTCGGGCGGCCTGAGTTCGCCTGGGAGCGCACCGACCGCGTCGAGGCCCTGCAGCAGAAGTTGGGCTGATCCCGCCGCCGCGCTGCGAGCAATTCTGTGGCGGGCCGGTTTCGACCCGAGGCCACCTGACTAGCAAGGCCTAAGGTAGGTCTCGCCCCTGCGCTCCGCCGCAGCCCATGGATCCGAACGAAGTCGAAGTCTCCTTCTGCGAGCTCTGCGGGACATCAGTCCCCGCAGGCGATCTCGAGGCCGGCCATGCGCGCCACGCGCAGGGCAAGACCGTCGGCCGATGCTGCCTCACCGAGCTGCTGGCCCGCGAGCCAGCGGCGACCGCCGGCCCGACCGCTGTCCCTGCAGCGGCGAGCGCTGTGCCGCGT
>CAZTQF010000445.1:0-3364 GCA_964615255.1 uncultured candidatus Brocadiaceae bacterium
CGGCTGCAGGTGGCGCTGGCCTGGCTGGAGCAGGCTCGCGCCGCCGCCGGCGCCAGAGAGCTCGACCTGCTGCACAGCGCCGCGTTCTTGGCGCCGATCGCGTGCCGCCAGTTCCCGGGCCTCGAGGAGCGCCTGCCGGCCGGCGGCGCGGCAGCCATCACCGACGCGTGCTTCGCGGAGGCCGAGCGCCTGTTCCCCACCGCCGCCGTGCGCGAGCAGCGCATGTTCCACTTCCCGACCCTCGCAGCTGCGCTGCTAGCCGAAGGCCAGCGCGCGGCCGCCGCGTCGCTGCTGCGCGAAGCCGTCGAGCGCGCCCCCGAGACCCGCGACCAGGACCTCGCCAGGGAGTGGCAGGAGCGCGTCGCCGAGGTCGCGCGACGACTCGCTGGCGAGCCGGTGCCGATGGACGCCGTGTTCGCCGACCCGCGCTTCGAGCCCCTCTGGCCCCACCTGCGCTGAGCCCACCGCACGATGGACCTCGAAGCGATCCTCCAGACGATCACGGACTACCCCTACATCGGGGCTGCGGCCGTGTTCGTGCTGTGCGGGCTGGGGTTCCCGATCCCGGAGGAGCTCGTGCTGCTCGCGGCGGGCTTCGTGTGCGCGCAGTTTCCCGACAAGGCAGACCTGCTGACGATGATGGGCTGGTGCGCCGGCGCGATCGTCGTCGGCGACATGATCCCGTTCGTGCTCGGCAAGGTCTTCGGCGTCCGCCTGCTCAAGCTGCGCTGGCTCCGGTTCCTGATCACCAAGCAGCGCCTCGCGACCTTCGACCACTGGTTCCGCCGCAGAGGGGACCTGGTGATCGTGATCTCACGCTTCATCCCAGGCCTGCGCGTCGTGGCGTTCTTCACGGCGGGCGCCATGAAGATGCGGTCGACGCGGTTCTTGCTCCTCGACGGCCTGGGGATCGCCTTGATCGTGCCGCTCCTCACCTGGATCGGATTCCGGAGCGCGGGCTTCATCGAGGAGGCCTTCGAGACCGTGCAGCGCGTCGAGCGCGGGCTGCTGTGGGCCGTCGTGGGCCTCACCCTGGCGCTCGCCGCCTGGCTCTGGATCTGGAAGCGGCGCCGCGCACAGCAGCGGCGAGCCGAGCTGACCGAGGCCTTCGTGCAGCCCAAGACGCCCGTCCAGGGCCCCCCGACGCCGACCGGCGGCCCCGCTCCGGACGCCGTCGTCGCCGAACCGGCGGGCGACCCGCGCTCCGCGCCGACCGCGTCGGCACAAGGGCTCGACGACCCTGCCGCCGATGCCGTCGAGGATACGGAACCGCCGGACGAGGGGTAGCGACCCCGGGTCGGGTACCGCTTGTTTATCTGGGCCGTTCGCCGCTATCGTGCTGGCCTAAAATCGGCGCTCGCGTGCTCCGGTTCCAACGCCATGTCCTTCTATTTCTGGAACGTCCTCTCTCTCGTCATTGCGGCGGCGGGTCTCGCCTACGCGGTGCGCGCTTTCAAGCAGATCCAACAGAAGGATCCGGGCGACGAACTCATGCAGAAGATCGCCAAGGCGATCCAGGACGGCGGTAAGGCCTTCCTGCACGCGGAGTACAAGTATCTCGGCATCTTCGTCGCCGCGGTCTTCGTCGCGCTCTGCATGGGCAAGGACGACCCGGCTTCGAGCTCCTACCTCGGCGTCAAGACCGGCGTCGCGTTCCTGTTCGGCGCGCTCGCGTCGGGCACGGCCGGCTACTTCGGGATGTACTGCGCGACGCGGTCGGCGGTGCGCACGACGCAGGCCGCCAAGACCAGCCTGGGCGCCGCGCTCGACATCGCGTTCAAGTCCGGCACGGTCATGGGGATGACGGTCGTGAGCATGGGCCTGCTCGGGATCGCGATCCTGATGATGGTCTACGTGTCGCCCAGCGACGCGGCGGCCGCAGCGGTCAGCGGCGCAGCGCCCACAAACTTCGTCAACTACGTGCTCGGCTTCAGCTTCGGCGCGAGCTCGATCGCCCTGTTCGCGCGCGTCGGCGGCGGCATCTACACCAAGGCCGCGGACGTCGGCGGCGACCTCGTCGGCAAGGTCGAGGCGGGCATCCCTGAGGACGACCCGCGCAACCCGGCGACGATCGCCGACAACGTCGGCGACAACGTCGGCGACGTCGCGGGCATGGGCGCCGACCTGTTCGAGTCCTACGTCGGGGCGATCATCTCGACGGCGATCATCGGCTTCTCGCTCGTCCCGGGCGGCCTGGACGCCGAGGCCTACACGAGCAGCCTGACCAGCCTGATCATGTTCCCGGTCGTGCTCGCCGGCCTCGGCGTGATCGCGAGCTTCCTGGGCACGTTCAAGGTCAAGGCCGACGACGAGTCGAAGCTGTCGCACGCGCTGTTCAGCGGGCTGCTGTTCGCCTCGATCGCGCTGGTCATCGGCGCGGCCGCGCTCACGATGGTCATGAAGCCGAGCCCAGCGCTCGAGCCCGGCGCGGCGGAGGCCTTCTCCCACTGGAACGTCTTCTACTCGGTCATCATCGGCCTCACCATCGGCATCGTCATCGGGCACGTCACCGAGTACTACACCTCGGAGAAGAAGGCGCCGGCCCAGATGATCGCCCAGCAGTCCGAGACGGGTGCGGCGACCAACATCATCCACGGCCTCGCCACCGGCATGGCCTCGACCTGGATCCCGACGGTCCTGCTGGCGCTGGCGGTCTACTACTGCAACGAGCTGGCGGGGATGTACGGCATCTGCGTGGCGGCGGTCGGCATGCTCTCGACGCTCGGCATCTCGCTCGGCGTCGACGCCTTCGGCCCGGTCGCCGACAACGCCGGCGGCCTCGCCGAGATGTCGCACCAGCCGCCGGAGGTGCGGGAGCGCACCGACTCGCTGGACGCCACCGGCAACACCACGGCTGCGATCGGCAAGGGCTTCGCGATCGGCTCGGCGGCGCTCACCGCGCTGGCGCTGTTCTCGGCCTACAAGGTCGCGGCCGGCGTGTCGCTCGGGCTCGAGGACGCCCGCGTCGTGATGGGCCTGCTGATCGGCGCGATGCTGCCGTTCGCGTTCTCGGCGATGGCGATGAAGGCGGTCGGCAAGGCCGCCAACGCCATGGTCGAGGAGGTCCGGCGCCAGTTCCGCGAGATCCCGGGCCTCAAGGAAGGCACCGGCGGCGAAGCGGACTACATGCGCTGCGTCGACATCTCGACCAAGGGCGCGCTCCGCGAGATGGTCGGCCCCGGCGTGCTCGCCGTCGCCGCCCCGGTCGTGATGGGCATGGTCTTCGGCAAGGCGGCCGTCGGCGGCCTGCTCGCGGGCGCGACCGGCGCCGGCGTCATGATGGCGCTGTTCATGGCCAACGCCGGCGGCGCCTGGGACAACGCCAAGAAGTACATCGAGACCGGCCACCTCGGCGGCAAGGGCA
>CAZTQF010000446.1:0-3360 GCA_964615255.1 uncultured candidatus Brocadiaceae bacterium
CAGCCGGTGATCCTGCGGGAGTCCGGGCCAGCCGGCGACATGATCGTCAGCGCCGAGGTGCTGCGCGACCTCCAAGAGACGCCGCGCGCGCTCCTGGTCGCGTCGGTGCCCGACGAGAACGCCACGCTCGACCTCGCGATCGGAACGATCCCGGTGCGCGCGTTCTTCCTGCTCGTCGCGGGCTCGCTGGTCGTGCTCGCGGCGTTCCTGTCGTTCGTGGTGAGCGGCCGGATCAGTCGCCCGATCGAGCGGCTCGAGGAGGGCGCGCACGCGCTGTCGCGCGGTCAGTTCACGGCGCGGGTCCCCGATGACGAAGGCGGCCAGGTCGGGCGGTTGACGCGCGCCTTCAACCAGATGGCCAACGACCTGCAGGACCGCCTCAAAGACGTGCAGGCGCTCGGCCGGACCGTCGGCGCGCTCGCCGCGGAGCAAGACGCCGGGCGCGCCGTCGAAGAGCTGCGGCGGTTCTGCGCGGCCCATACGCAGGCGGACACGGTCCACGCGGCGCTCTTCGAGGACGCCGGCGCAGAGCCGGGCGCTGCGCCCGCCGCGCTGCTGGACTTCGATCACCTCGCGGTCTGCGGCCCGTTCTGCGTGGTCGCGCGCGGGGGCCGGGTGCCGGAGCCGTGGCGCGAGGTGCTGCCGGAGGCCCGCGCGGCGGTCGGCTTGCCGCTCTGCTACGGGGGCCAGGCGCGCGGCGTGGTGCTGCTCGGGTTCGACGCCTCGCCGCCTCCGGACCTCGACCTGGAGCTGTTGGCGACGGTCGTGACGCAAGCAGCGGCCGCGTGCGAGCGCGCAGAGCTGCAGCGCTTCGCGGTCCAGGACCCGCTGACGGGCGCGCTCGGGCTCAGCTACTTCCGGCGTCGCGTCGTCGACGAGGTCGCGCTCGCGCAGCACGCGCGACAGGCGGTCACGCTGCTCGGCTTCCGGGTGTCGGAGCGCAACCGCAGCGCCCGCCGCCTGCGTCAGTTCGTGCAGCTGTTGCGCACCCGCTTCGAGTCGCGCGCGGTGATCGGCCAAGGCGACGCCGGCTGCTTCTATGTGATGCAGGCGGGCGCGGAGCGGGGCGAGGCGGAGCTCGCGCGCGAAGAGGTCGCCGCGGCGTGGCGTGAGGCGGGCAGGCGCGAAGGCGTCGGTCTCGGTGGCGCGAGCTTCCACAGCGCCATCGCCGCGTTCCCGTCGGACGCGGCTTCGGCCGCGTTCCTGTTCGAGTCGGTGCAGTCTCAGCTGGACGCAGACCCAGTGCGCGACGCCGTCGAAGCGGAGTCGGACGCGAGCCTGCTGCGCGCCGGAGTCACGGCGGTCAGCGCGGCGATGCGGCCGGTCTACGGGACCCTGCGTCGCGTCGCGCCGACCGATCTCCCGGTGCTGCTCGAGGGGGAGACGGGCGTCGGCAAGGAGGTCCTGACGGATCTCGTCCACCGGTGGAGTCGGCGCGCGGCCGGCCCGCTGATCAAGGTCCACTGCGCCTCGCTCTCGGAGAGTCTGCTGGCGAGTGAGCTCTTCGGTCATGAGCGCGGCGCGTTCACGGGCGCCGAGCGGCGCAAGATCGGGCGCTTCGAGCAGGCGAGCGGCGGCACGCTGTTCCTCGACGAGGTGGGGGAGATCCCGATGGAGGTGCAGGTGGCGCTGCTGCGGGCGCTCCAGGAGGGGGAGATCGACCGCGTCGGCGGCGTCGGGTCGGTCAAGGTGGATGTGCGCGTGGTCGCGGCGACCAACCGCGACATGCTGCAGATGGTCGCGGCGGGGACGTTTCGCGAAGACCTCTATTACCGGCTGCAGGGGATGGTCGTGCTGGTGCCGCCGCTCCGCGATCGGCGCGAGGAGCTGCCGGCGCTGATCGAGCGATTCCGCGCCGAGGTCGTCGCCGCAGGTGACGCGCCGCCCCGGTCGCTGGCCACCGGGGCGCTCGACGAGCTCTACCGGCAGCAGTGGCCTGGCAACATCCGCGAGCTGCGGACAACGGTCTTCCGCGCAATGGTCCTCGCTCGCGGGGCCGTCGTGCAGCTCGCTGATGTGCGCGCCGCGCTCGAAGGGCGCGCGGCCGCCTCTGCTGCTACGGAGCGGACCGTGCGGATCGAGCCGTTCCGGCCCGTCGAGGCAGGTCATGTCGAGGCGGAGCCCGACGCGGCGCCGGAAGCGCGCGGGGCGGTCGCCGAGCCTGCGACCAGCGGTCCCTCACCGTTGGCCGCCGCGTCGCCTGCCGCCGGAGAGCCTGCATCACGCCCTGCGGCGGCGCCCGCGGATGGCGCCGAGGAGCGTGTGCTGGAGCTTCCCAGGGGCCGTGAGTTGGGCCGAGATCCGGCCCGAGACGGGGTGGGCACACGCTCAGGGGGCTCTCCGGAGTCGGGTCTGACGCCCAGGTTGGCCGATCTTCTGTCGCGGATCCGGGTCCAGGGTCGCTATACCACCCAGGAGCACATGGCCGAATCTGGCCGATCTCACAGGACAGCGCTCAGAGATCTGCAAATGCTTGTCAGCCTGGGTCTTGTAGAGAGGGTCGGCGTGCGGAGAGGGGCCTGGTATCGGCCATGTGGCGGAATGATGGAAAAGGCCGATAGGTAGATCCACGGATGGCCGAAAGAGTCCCCAAACCGCTCAGGTCGCGGCCATTTGATTTTGTGATGGCCTAGAGAGCCCAAGCGAAGAGACTTGCGCTCCTTCACCAGGAAGTGGCGGATTTCTAGGCACACCGTTTGCTCTGCTGCACCCATCTTCGGGTGGGTGGCGAACGCTCTGCTCCCTCGCCCGTTCGAGCCCAGATCATGCGCACCAAGATCCACACCCTGCTCCTCGCGGTTCTGCTCGCGGCCTCCGTCTCTGCTCAGGTAACTCTGAAGAAAAAGGCGGTGGTCTACGTGGGAAGCGCCGCGAACACGACCGCGCCTGCGACGCTCGACGCTTCCAAGGTGCGCCTCGCGACGCCGGAGTGGAAGAAGATCCAGGGCTCGGGCATCGATCCGAGCTCGGCGCGCGGCAAGCAGCTGATCACCAAGATGAACCTGCGCATCCGCCAGGCCGTCAAGGCGGTCGCCGACGCCGAGGGACGGGACATGGTCACCCGCAAGAAAGACCTGAAGGACGACCGCGGCCGCGACGTCGTCGACCTCACCGATCTCGTGATCACCGAGATCGAGGCCTGACGGCCGGGTGCGCGGCGCAGCGCCGCTCGCGAGCCGGCGATGAGCAGCGCGAAAGCCTCGCGCGCCGACCTCCCTTCCCCCACAATCGCGCCGTGTTCTCCCCTGGACGCCTTCGTCTCCTCGCGCGCGCGGTGGCCTCGGCCTCGCCGCTGCTCGTGGTGGCCGCTTGTGTCTCTTCGGGAGCTGCCAAGCGGCTCGACCAGACGCGTCTCGAGAG
>CAZTQF010000447.1:0-3357 GCA_964615255.1 uncultured candidatus Brocadiaceae bacterium
TGCTCGGCCGTCAGCTTGGCCTGCAGGTTTTGGTTGGTCGCGAGCAGCTCCTCGTTGTCCTTCTTGAGCTGCGCGATCTCGGACTGCGCCGACTGGTACTTGCTCAGCAGCAGGTTCTGGCCCGGGCCCCAGTCCATGTCGGTGTTGATGCCGGCCTGGGCGAGGCTGCCCTCGTAGCCGTCGAGCGGGTCGTTGGGCTCGGGCTCGAACATCATGTCGCTCGCGGCCTGGCAGCCGGTGAACAGCAGCGCCAGCGCGGAGAGAAGGAGCAGGCTTCGGTTCCGGGTCATCGCGGTTCCTCGGTAGGGGTGTCCTCGTAGACGCACTCGACGACGGCAGCCGCGCCGCAGCCGCAGCGGACCTCGAAGCCGGCGACGCGGTCGCCGTCGAGCAGCGGCACGACTGCCATCGGCGTGCCGCTCGTCGCGTTGTCGTCGCCGTCGCCGCAGCCGAGCATCGCGGGCTGCGCCACGACGCGCACGCTGTCGCGTGAGATGACGTCGTGCGGTCTGCTGCGGGGGGTGGTCATGTCCGTGCGCGGATGGGTCGGTTCAGGCGACCACGTCGATGTGGTGCGCCTCTCCAGGGTCTCTTCGGCTGTCACGGGGACGCGGCTGAAGCGCCGGTGGCACCGGAGCATCGGTCGCGGCCTCCGTGCTGTGCTGCTCCATCGCGCGGCGGAAGGCGGCGGCCTGCTCGTCGCGGCGCTGCCCGCCCTGCCGGCGCTCCTGCACCAGGGGGGTGCGCGTCGCGCCGGCGGTGCGTCGCACGCCGTCCACGCTACTCCTGCTCCTTGAGCTTGAGCCGCAGCCGCTCGATGGCCCGGGTCAGGATCTGGCTGACGCGGGACTCGGTCACCCCGAGGATCTTGCCGATCTCCTTGAGGTAGGGCTGTTCGTGGTAGTAGAGCACGACGACGTGTCGGTCGGTCTCCGGCAGCTCGGCGATCGCCCGCGTCAGGCGCTCGAGCTGCTCTCGTTGATCGGCGCCCGCGTCGGGGTCGACGCTCGCGAGGTCGGCGAGGGTCGCGCCCATGGTCGTGCCGCCGTCCTCGCCCGCCCACGTCTCGTCGATCGACAGCGTGCGCGCGGTGTGCAGCGCCTGCAGGTCCTCGTCGAGCTCCTCTTCGGTGGAGTCGAGCGCCTCGGCGAGCTCGGCGAGCGTCGGCTCGCGGTTGAACTGCGACCAGAGCGTCGCGCTGGCGCGCTCCATCTTGCGGAGGCGGTCTCGCCGGTTGCGCGGGACGGGGTCGTGCTTGCGGACCTCGTCGAGGATCGCGCCGCGGATCGCGGTGTAGGCGAACGTCTTGAAGGACGCGCCGCGCGCCGGGTCGTAGGTCGCGGCCGCGTGCATCAGCCCGATGACGCCGACCGAGTAGAAGTCGTCCTTGTCGAGCGAGGCGGGCATCGTCACCGGCAGGCGCGCGACCACGTAGCGCACCAGCGGCAAGTACTGCTCGACCATGCGGTCCCGCTCGGCCGCGCTGCGCTGGATCTTGACGGCGCCCATCACGCCTCCTCCTCGGCGCTGGCGTCGCCGCGCCGCTGGACCTCGTCACGGGCCATCGAGGTCAAGACGACGTCGATCACCGGTGGCGCGAGCAGGTGGGCGCCGACCAGGCCGCAGAGCGCGGCGATGACGCCCCGCCAGAGCGCGGTCAGCCCGTCCGCGCCGGCCGCCACCGCGCACAGGAACGCGAGCGCGAACGCGATGCTGGTGACGTAGGCCGCGGTGACGCGGGTCAGTTCCTGGCTGCCTTTGCCTGAGTTCATGGATCCTGCCAGGATCCTCATCGGCTCTGGGGGGCGGCCGGGTTGAGCCGGAACGAGGCGGAACCGTCCGCGTCAGCGGCGGTTCGCTACCGTGCCGCGAGGTCTGCCGACGGCGGCCGCAGCCGGACCCGCCGCGTGGGCTGGGCGCAGGGCTCGCGCCGCCGGCGCAGGGGCGGGAGCGCGGCCAGCGCGGCGGCGGACACGCTGCGGAGATCGTCGAGGCCCCGACAGCTGTCGGACAGCGCCACCGGACGCTGCTCCTGGGCGCTCTGGGCGATCAACGGCTCGTCGCAGACCCACCCCGCGAGCGGGCTGGTCGCGCCCAGGAACCGCCGGCAAACGGTGTCGAGCTTGGCGGCGGTGCTCATCGCCTCGTCGCGCGTGCGGGCGCGGTTGACCACGAGGTGGGGCAGCGCCAGCCCGCGCGCGTGCAGGACCTTGCAGAGCGCGTAGGCGTCGGTCAGCGACGCCACGTCGGGGGTCGTCACGCCCAGCGTCAAGTCGCAGCGCGCGGCGACGCCCAGCGTGCTCGCGTGCAGGCCTGAGCCGGTGTCGAAGACGACGACGTCGAAGTCCGCCGCGACTTCGCGGAGGTCCTGCAGCAGCGCGTCGACTTCGTCGGCCGTCGCCGTGGTCAAGCGGGTCGGACCGGAGCGCCCGAGCAGCACGTCGATCCGTCCGGGCCCGGGCACGACCGCGGCCCGCGCGCTGCAGCGGCCCTCGAACACGTCGTCGAGGTCGCGCCGGGCCTGCAGGCGGAGGTGCACGCCGACGTTGCCCGTGCCGAGGTCGAAGTCGACCAGCAGCGTGCGGTAGCCGGCGCGGGCGAGCAGCAGCGCGAGGTTGCTCGAGAGCGTCGTCTTGCCGACGCCGCCCTTGGCGCCCGCGACGCAGAGCCACGGGGTCCTCGGACGGGGCGTCTCGGTCAGGCCTTCTGCCTGGTGGCTGATGCCGCGATCGTTCACGCGTTGGCCTCCGCGGGTTCGCAGTCGAACGACGCCTGCGCGAGCGGCAGCCCGGCGGCGACGACGATGTCGGCGGGGACCTCCTGGCCGACGCACAGGTGCGAGAGCGGCAGGCCCTGCTCGACCACGGCCGAGAGCGACTCGCCGGGTGCGACGGTCTCGTCCCACTTGGTCAGGCACACCGCGTCGACGCCGAGCGACTCGTAGGCGCCCAGCACGACCTCGGCGTCGCGCCGGCGGGTGCCGGCCGCCATGCACAGCACTGCGTGCGCCCCGGCGGCGCGGAGCGCGCCCTCGAGCACCGGCAGCGCCTCGCGGCTGCGCGGGCTCTTGCCCGCCGTGTCGATGTAGATGCGGTCGGCGTGCGCGTGTTCGTCGATCGCGCGGCGCAGCTCCTTGCCGGAGAGCGCCACGGAGAACGGCACGTCCAGCAGCTCGGCGAACGAGCGCAGCTGCTCGACCGCGGCCATCCGGTAGGTGTCCAGGGTGATGATCGCGACGCGCTCGCCGCGGTCCTTGGCGCGAGCCGCGAGCTTGGCGAGCGTCGTGGTCTTGCCGACGCCGGTCGGGCCGACGAGCGCGATCGTGCGGAAGCCGTCGCGACCTTCGACGCGCGGCTC
>CAZTQF010000448.1:0-3353 GCA_964615255.1 uncultured candidatus Brocadiaceae bacterium
AGCCGGTGCGTTGATCGTCTCGGTCGTAGTGGACGCCGTCGAAATCGAGCGGATCCGCCGCCTGCTGGAGCGCAGCCGCGGCCGCTTCGAGCGACGCGTCTACACCGACCTTGAGGCGGCCTATTGCCGCGACAGGGCGCACCCGGCCGAGTCCTTCGCCGCGCGCTTCGCCGCGAAGGAGGCGGTCATGAAGTGCCTGGGCACCGGCTGGGCGTCGGGCACAGGCTTCCGCCAGATCGAGGTGTCGCGGCGAGGAGCCGGCGGGCCGGAGCTGCGCCTGGGAGGCGCTGCCGCGGCCGCGGCCGCCGCGCTCGGGATCCGGCGATGGCACGTGAGCTTGACGCACACACACGCGACCGCGACCGCGTTCGTCGTCGCAGAGTCCTGAACCAGGGTCGTCCCTGTAAGGGATCATCCGGGGACGCGCCTCCAGCGCGGCGCGCCGGACACCGAAGCGAAGGGAGCCGTGCCAGCCCCGCTCCCTCCGCCCTGCCGCCCGCTCTTGCTCGCCGCGCTCGCCGCGCTGGCGACGGGGTGCGTGACCCACGGCCGCAGGGCCCCCGCCCCCGCAGCGACCGCGCACGCGGCGGCAGCGGCGGCGGCAGTTCCAGAGCGATCGAGCGCGGTGCACGAACAGCTGGCGGACCGCTACGCCTCTGCCGGCCGGCAGGAACTCGCCGTCGCGACCCTGCGCCTAGCGGCCCTGCTCTGCCGTGACCCGGTCCGCCGAGGCCGGCTCAGCCAGAAGCTCAAGCAGACGGCGTCCGCCGAAGAGCTGCCCCGCGCGCTCCGCAGAGCAGCGGTCGAAGACCTCGACCGCGGCGCCCTCGCGCGCGCCGAACAGCGGCTCCACAGCGCGCGCCGGGCAGCGCCCGAACCGGCGCTGGACTACCGACTGCTGCACGAGCTGCACGTCTGCCGCGACGACCGCGCCGCCGCCTTCGCAGCCGAGCTGCTGGCGCGCGAGCACGACTACGCGGCGGGCGCCGCGGCTGCGCGGCCGCACCTCGAGATCGCGCGCGCGTCGGTTCGTCGGCGGGCTGCGCCGCGCGCAGTCACAGGCCAGACGCCGAGACCACCGCAGCGCTGACCGACACCTCCTGCAGCGGGTGCAAGACGAACGATGGGGTTCGCGCCGGGTCAAACGGGTGGAGACGCCGCACCAGCTCCTTGCCCTCGAAGCACACTTTGACGTTCGCCTGCGTCGGCGCGACCCGGAACACGTCGACGGTGAGCACGTGCAGCGCGCCCGGGATCGCGCGCGCGCGGGTCGGCGCGAACACGCCCGCCAGCGCGGTCGCGTAGGCCCGGCGCGCGCGGTCCTCGTCGAGGGGGCTGCCGTCGATCAGCTCCGCGTGCACGCTGTCGTCGGCGGCGAGCACGAGCGCGAAGCTGACGCCGTCGAACTCCACGAGGTAGCTCCGGTCCCCGACGCCCGCGTCCGGGAAGCTGACCTCTAGCTCCAGCTGGGTGTGCTTCGCGTCGGCGCCGAGTCCGGCGTCGCCGCGCAGCGCGAGGGTCGGCTGCTCGGAGAACGGCCGCCTGCCGCCAGCGAACTGGACGGCGTCGCCCTGCACCTGCCAGCCCTCGCCCGCGCCGCTCTGCAGCGCGCCCGCAGAGAAGGTCACCCGGGCGACGAGCCCCTTCGCGCCGTCCTCGACCTCCGCCACGGTCCCGCGCGGCGCCTCGGCTCGAAGGTCCGCCAGCAGGCTGACCTCACGGAGGGCGCGGTCCCGACGGCGCCGCGCCGCGCGCAGCGCGCGCTGCTGCTGCACCGTGAACTCACTGGGCGGCCGGCTCTCGAGGCGCAGCAGCGCGCGCGTCAGCTCCCGCGGCGACGCGCCCTGCTCGACCTCGGCGACCGCGTCGGCGAGCAATCGGAACAGGCTGGCTGTGTCGACGGTGGTCGCGCGCGGACGTTCTCCGCGCGCGCGCTCGAGGCGCGGAGCGACGTGCGCCAGCACGAACGCGCGGTCGGCGGCCGACAGCGCCTCGACGGCGTCCCCGATGCGGTCGGCGTCGCCGGCGGCGAGCCGCATGATCACCGTGCCAAGCTGCCTCGGCCCGCTCGCGACGCCGCGGACGGGCCCGATGGCGTCGAGCAGGTTGCCGAGCCGCAGCTCCGTGAGCCGAAGTCCGCGCGCCGGTTGATCCACCGCCTGGCCGAACAGCCGCAGGCCCTCGCCCGCAGGCTCGACCCGCAGCGAGAAGGGCTCGGCCGCGTCGGCGAGGAAGCCCACGGTGCCCCCGGCGCGCGCGGCGATCGAGCGCAGCACGGCCAGCTCGACCTGCCGGACCGCCTGCAGGCAGCGCAGGTGGCCAGGGAGCGTCAGGCGCTGCGTCTCCGTCGCAGGGGCGACGTCACCGAACGCTGCGAGCGCCGCGTCCGCGTCTCCGTAGAGGTAGACCGCCCAGGCGACGTCGCAAGCGGCGTCGAAGCGGCGCGCGGCGCGCTCGCCGCGGCGCAGCTCGATCGCGTGCTCGGCGGCCATCAGCTGCTGCTCGACCTCGGGCCACGGGTCCCGACCCAGCTGGAAGCTGGCCGGCCCCGGCCAGAAGTGGCCCAGGTTCGCGCGCAGCCGCGCCAGCGCCGCGCCCGCGACGTCTGGGTCGGCGTCGCGCTCGGCCAAGGCCGACTTGAGCTCGCTGAGCGCCGCGGTCACGTGGCCGCGGAGCGCGCGGACGACCGACTGCTCTGCCTGGTCGAGCGCGCGCAGCGCCGGCTTGCTGCGCTGGTCGAGCTCCGCTTCGAACGCCTTGGCCAGCATCGGCGGCAGGCGCTCGGGGAGCGGGTGGCGAACGCCGTCGCAGAACGCCGTCTGCGCCGCGCGCCACGCCTCGGCGGCGCCGGCGAAGTCCCCGAGCCGCGCCCGACTGCTCGCGCGGCCCCGGACCGCCTCGGCGAGGTGCTGGCGGAAGGTCGCGAGCAGCTCACCGTCGCGCTCGGTCAGCTGCTCCTGCACCGCGGCGCGCAGCGCCTCGACCCGCCCGCGGCGGATCCTGACGGGCAGCTGCTCCAGCTCGACGCCGCAGGCGCGCCGGACGCGCGGCGCGAGCTGCTCGCGCTCGAACTGCGCCTCGTCGGGCCAGCGGCCGGGGTCGCGCAGCCAGCTGGCGAGCGCTCCACGGCCCGAGCCTTCGAAGTCGGCCAAGACGCGGTCGAGCGCCGCCTGCAGCTCGGCCGCGACCCGCTGCCGGCGGTCCTCGAGCGGACGCATGCTGCCGCTCGGAGCGTCGGAAACGGCCCGGAGCCGCTCGAAGCGTTCGCCCACCGACGGCAGCGCCGCCAGCTCGCGATCGAGCGCCGCGAGGAACTGCTGCGCGTCCGGCGCAGCCATGGCCGGCTCGACCAT
>CAZTQF010000449.1:0-3338 GCA_964615255.1 uncultured candidatus Brocadiaceae bacterium
ACTCGGCCGTGTGGTTGCGCCCCTTCAGCGACTGCAGCAGGCGCCGCTGGTGGGCAGGGTCCTTGTGGAAGCGGTCGATCGAGCCGCCGACGACCTGGTCCGCGCGCACGCCGAACTTGTCCATCATCACCGCCTCGAGCTGCCGGAGCGTGCCGGCGGACTTGTCGTTGCCGTAGATGATGTTGAACTCCGCGTCGCACACCAGAATGTTGGTCGCGACCGAGTTCATCGCGTCGGACGAGCGCTTCGCCTGGGCCGCGGCCTCCCGCTGCGCCGTGATGTCCGTGGCGAACTTGACGACCTTGACCGGCACGCCGGCCTCGTCCGTGATCGGGAAGTAGGTCGCGTTGATCCAGATCTCCTTGCCGCCCTTGCCGATGCGCAGGTAGTCGCCCGAGTCGGACTCCCCGCGGCCGAGCTTCGCCCAGAACTCGCGGTAGGCCGGCGAGGCGGCGTAGTCCGACGGCGCGAACATGCGGTGGTGCTTGCCCTGGATCTCGGCGAGCGAGTACCCCACCGTGGCGCAGAAGTTCTCGTTGGCGGTCACGATGGTGCCGTCGACCTCGAACTCGATCACCGCCTGCTGCGAGCTCATGGCGTCGACGAGCAGCTGGTTCTCGTTGGCGACCGCGTCCCGGGCGGCGGCGCCGGTCACGACCTCCCACGTCACGATGGCGCCCGTGAACGCGCCGACGTCGTCGCGCAGCGCGTTGCCGCGCAGGGACAGCGTCTCGCCGCCGAGCGTCGCCGTCGCGACCCAGCCGGCGTCGCCCGCGGTCGCGAGCTCGGCGGCGGCGGCCGCGCCGACGATGCCCGCGAGCGGGCTGCCGACGACCTGCTGCGCGCCCACGCCGGCGAGCGTCTGCAGCGCCTGGCGGTTGCCGTACTCGACCTGCAGGTCGGCGCCGACGACGAAGACGTTCGCGGCTGCGACGTCGAGGGCCTGCGCGAGGTCAGGCGTGGATTGCTTGGTGGTGGTCATCTCTACGAATCTCCGTTCTTCCCTGAATTGCTGACTTCCCCGAGCTCGCCGCTTCCCAGCAGGCGGGCCATGTCCAACAGAATGAGCAGGCGCTCGCCGCGGCGCGCGAGCCCTGTGACGTAGTCCTTGCCGGCGCCCGAGAGCGACTGCGGCGTCGGCGACACCTCGTCCTCCGAGAGCCGCAGGACCTCGTTGACGCCGTCGACGACGACGCCGACGGTGCGGCCGTTGAGGTTCATGACGACGATCCGGGTCGCGTCCTCGGCGGGCTGGTCCGGCATCCCGAACCGGCGGCGCAGGTTCAGGATCGGGATCACGTTGCCCCGCAGGTTGATCACGCCGAGGACGTGCTCGGGCACCTCGGGCACCTGCGTGATGCAGCCGAACAGGATGATCTCCTGCACGGTCATGATGTCGACGCCGTACTCCTCGTCGCCGAGGCAGAAGCTCACCACCTGTGAGCTCTGCGCTTCGCCGACCGGGCCGCCGGTGCGGGCCGCCTCTTGCGCGTCTGCCGTCGGCGCTGCGGGCGCCGCGGTCTCCACCGTGGTCGGGGCCGGGCCCGACACGTCCGTTGCAGTCATCGAAGTCCTCCTGGCGTTGCTGGATCGCCGGAGGTCATGCGCCCCGGCACCAACAACGTCGGCGGACCGCCGCCCGTGCTTGGACGGGTCTGTCCCCTACCGCGTAGGACTACGCAGGGACAACCCGCAGGGGATTCCCCCGGATCGCCCGCCTGGCTGGGCTACGCGGCCGCCCGAAGGCGACCTCACTCCCACTCGATCGTGCCCGGCGGCTTCGAGCTGATGTCGAGGCAGACGCGCGCGAACCCGTCGACCTCATTGAGGATACGGTTGCTCACGCGGCGCATGACGTCGGTCGGGAGGACCTCCCAGTCGGCGGTCATGGCGTCCTGGCTGGAGACGATGCGGACTACGCAAACATCCTCATAGACGCGCGCGTCGCCCTTCACGCCGACGGTTTTTTGTGGGACGTAGACGGCAAAATACTGCCACAAGCCACGCTCGAGCCCGCGCGCTTCGACCTCCTCGCGCAGGATCGCGTCGGCCTCGCGCAGCGGCGCGAGCTTGGCCTCGGTCACCTCGCCCATGCACCGCACCGCGAGCCCCGGCCCGGGGAACGGCTGCCGGTCGACGAGCGACGCCGGCAGCCCGAGCTCGCGGCCGAGCGCCCGGACCTCGTCCTTGAACAGGTCCCGCAGCGGCTCGACCAGCTGCATCTGCATGTCCTCTGGCAGCCCCCCGACGTTGTGGTGGCTCTTGATGGTCGACGTCGCCCCGCCGTGGGCCGCCACAGACTCGATGACGTCCGGATAGAGCGTGCCCTGCCCCAGGAAGTGCGCCTTGTCGAACGCCCGCGACTCCTCTTCGAACACCTCGACGAACACGCGACCGATGATCTTGCGCTTCTGCTCCGGTTCGGTGACGCCGGCGAGCGCGCCCAGGAACCGCGCGCGCGCGTCGACCACCTTCAGGTCCATGTGGTAGTGGTCACGGAACAGCTCTTCGACGCCTTCTCGCTCGCCCTTTCTGAGCAGGCCGTTGTCGACGAACACGCAGTGCAGCCGCGACCCGATGGCCCGGTGGATCAGCACCGCCGCGACCGAGCTGTCGACGCCACCTGACAGGCCCATCACGACCTCGCCGTCGTCGCCGCAGAGCTCGGCGACGGCCGCCACCTTGCGCTCCGCGAGGTTGCCAGGGTTCCAGTCGGTGTCGCAGCCGGCGATCCCGACCACGAAGTTCTCGAGGACCCGGTTGCCGTCCTCGCTGTGCTGCACCTCCGGGTGAAACTGCAGCCCGAAGAACCTGCGCGCCCGGTCCCCGACGACGGCGAACGGGCAGGGCACGCTCTTGGCCAGCACTTCGAAGCCCGGGCCGAGCTCGGCGACCTTGTCCCCGTGCGACATCCAGACGACGCCGCCGTCGCGGACGCCGTCGAGGAGCCCCGCGCCGTCGACGACCTCCAGCTCGGTGCGCCCATACTCGGCGCCGGACTCTGCCGGCGTGACCGCGCCGTCGGTGTGCTGCGCGAGCCACTGCAGGCCGTAGCAGATCCCGAGCACCGGCACGCCGAGCTCCAGCAGCGCCGGGTCGAGCTCGGGCGCGTCGTGCGCGTAGACCGAGCGCGGGCCGCCGCTCAGGATCACGGCCTTGGGCCTCATGTGCTTCGCCGTGAACATCGCCCGCTCGGGCACGGTGATCCGCGAGTAGACCCCCAGCTCGCGCACGCGGCGCGCGATCAGCTGGCAGTACTGCGCCCCGAAGTCGACGATCAGGACGCCGCCGGTCACCCCCTCCTCTTGCTGACTCATGCTTCGCCGGAGTAGTTCGGC
>CAZTQF010000450.1:0-3337 GCA_964615255.1 uncultured candidatus Brocadiaceae bacterium
CTCTTGCAGTGATGGAGTTCTCGGTCCCCATGCGTTTCAGCCTACGTTCCGGCGCATCATTGGAATCTATCGGCTCTTCGAGGCGCAACGGCGAAGCCAACCTGTCCGGGTTTCTGCGGATTCGAGCGGCTGACGCCCGCGCCTCGGCTCCGGTGTGGCCGGTGCGCGGCGAGGCCGTTGGGAGGCTCTGGGCGAGCAAGCTCCGCTGGCAAGGTGCTTGCCGTTCGGGCTGGTGAGTTCGCGACGAGATCGTCGAGCCGGCGCTCAGCGGGGCAGACCCATCTGGGCGCGCAGCGCTGCCGCCAGCTCCTCGATGTTCGGCGGCCGGAGCAGGCTGAGGTGGTCTCCCTCCGTCAAGACGATCTGCAGGTGCTCGCCGAGGATCGACGCCCAGCCGTAGTCCGGGTCGAAGCGCATCTGACGTCCCCAGCTGCTCGTGTCGGTCGCGCGGCAGAGGTGAACCGGCACCGCCGGCACGCGGAACTCACGGCTCCAGCTTGATAGCTCGCGCAGGATGAGCTCCCGGAAGGTCCGCCGTTCTTGGGCTGCGGGTGTTGGCTGTTGGTCTCGCGTCGCGCTCGCCGGCGCGCTGCTCTGGCGGAAGAGGCGCTTGAGCAGCGCGGCGGGCGTCCCGCGCAGGTACGCCCACCAGTCCTTGCGGTAGCCGCTGGGCAGGATCGTGTCGAACAGGACGACGCGTTCGACCGCGTAGCCCTGCGCGGCCATGCGGCGGGCGACCTCGAGCGCGATGACGCCGCCCATGGAGAGCCCCGCCAGCTGCAGGCGCGGCTCCTTGAGGTCGCGCTTCAGGATCTCGACGTAGGCGGACGCGAGCTGGTTGATGGCGCCGTCGCGGATCGCCTCGACGCCGCCGGAGAGCACGTTCTCCTCCGCGGTGTAGACGCCGTAGACGGGCTGGTGCGGCCCGAGCGCGACGGCGAAGTGTCGGTAGATCCCCACGCCGAGCAGGCAGTAGATCGGCGCGCCTTCTCCCAGGTGCTGCAGCGGCACGACGGCGGACGTCGTCTCCTTGGCGCCTGCGGCGACGTGCGCCGAGACGCCCAAGATCGTCGGCGTGCGCATGAACGCGCCCAGGTCGATCCGGGTGCCGGTCGCCTCTTCGAACTCGGCGATGCTGCGGATCGCCATCAGCGAGTCGCCGCCCAGCTCGAAGAAGTCGTCGCGCAGCCCGACGCTCGGGACTTCGAGCATGCGGCGCCAGATCGCCGCGAGCAGGTAGGCCGAGTGCCCCGCGGCGTCGGGCAGGTCCCGCAGCTCGCTGCCGGCTTGCAGGCTCGCGTCCGCTGCTTGGGCTCCGTCAGCGGGCGCGGCGTCGCTCCGCGCTCGACACAGGGAGGCGACGGGCCGGGACGGATCTGCGGCGACCAGCTCCAGCATCTCGAGCATGCGCCCGCGCAGCAGCTCGATCGTCTGCTTATGGAGCACGTCACGGTTGTAGGTCAGGCCGCCGAACAGGCCGTCGACGCCTTCCAGGAACCAGAGGCCGAGGTCCTCGGTCGCGGCCTCTTGGAACAGGTGCACGGGCTCGTGGTGCAGGTTGCCCCAGCGGCGCACCCGCAGGCGCGCGTCCTGGAACGAGAACAGCGCGTGGTAGAGCGTGGTCTTGCGGTCCGATCGGCGCAGCGCGACGTCTTCGAGCAGCACGTTCGAGTGCGCGAGGCCGGCGGCGGCGGTCTCGCGGACCTGGGCGAGCAGGTCCGTGAACGGGGCGTCGGGCGACACCGTGACGGGGAGCGGCAGCAGGCTGTTGCAGCACCCGAGCAAGTCCTCAGATCCAGGCGCCTCGCGGCCCCGCAGCGGCGTCGCGATCAGGAGCCGCTCGCGGTCGCCGTATTCGTAGAGCACCGCGCAGTAGGTCGCGAGCAGCAGGTGATACATGGTCGCGCCGTGCGCGCTCGCGACCTCGTGCAGCGCCTGCGTCGGCTCCGTCGACAAGGCGATCCACTCGGTCGCACCCGAGCCGGACATGGCGGCGGACCGCTCGCGGTCGGTCGGGAGCGGGGACACCGCGCCGAACGCTTCGAGGCGCGCGCGCCAGCTGCCGGTCTCTGCCCGGACCTCGGGCGTCGCCTGCATCGCCACGTGCCAGCTGGTGAAGTCGCCGTAGCTGTAGGGGAGCGACGGCAGCTGGTGCTCTCGACCTTCGCTGTAGGCGGCGTAGGCAGCGGCCATCTCTTCGTAGAAGACGTCGAACGACCAGCCGTCCCAGATGATGTGGTGCGGCATGAAGAACAGCAGGTGGTCTTCTTGCGACAGCCGGTAGAGCCGCGCCACGAACAGCGGCCCTGCAGCGAGGTCGAACGGGCGCGCGATCGCCGCCTTGAGCTGTTGGCCGAGCAGGGCGCCGCGCGCCGACTCCGGCGCGGTCGAGAGGTCCTCGAAGCCGAGGACGACCTCCGGTCCGGTCGGGTGTACGACCATCTGCACCTCGCCGCCATTGCGCTCAAACACGGTGCGCAGCGCCGCGTGGCGGTGGACCACCTCACGCAGCGCCCGGCGCAGCGCGTCGACGTCCAGCTCTCCCCGCAAGCGGTGGCCAGATGGCAGGTTGTAGTGCGCCTGGTCCTGCAGCATCTGCTGCATGTTCCAGATACGCTCCTGGACCTTGGTGACCGGGGCGCGGGTCTGGTCCGGTCGGCGCGTGACGGCGGTCGACGCGATCTTCTGCGACCTCGCGGCGCCGACGATGCTGCCCAGCGCCCGCGGGGTGGGGGACTCGAACACGTCGCGCATCGTCAGGCCGGTGCTCAAGGACCGGTTGAGCTCCGTCACGAGCTTGGCGACGAGCAGCGAGTGTCCGCCGGCCGCGAAGAAGTCGAGGTCGAGGCCGAAGGCGTCGAGGTCGAGCATGCGCGCCATCATCTGGCTGACGACGTGCGCTTCCTCCGAGGCCTCTCCCAGCTCACCTTCTGCGCGCGTCGGTTCGCGCTCTGTTGTGAGGCGCTCCAGCAGGGCGCGGCGATCGAGCTTGCCGTTCGGCAGTCGCGGCAGGGAGCTCGCGGGCACGACGACGTGCGGCACCATGTAGCGCGGCAGCCTGGCCTTGAGGTGCTCGTCCAGCTCCGCGGGAGCCTCGCCGTCGGCGGTCGCGACGTGCGCGACGAGCCGCTGCTCGTGGGCTCTGTCACCGGCGACGACGACGGCGGCCTCGTGCACGTCGGGGTGCGCGGCGAGCGCCGACTCGATCTCGCCGAGCTCGATCCGGAAGCCGCGCAGCTTCACCTGGTGGTCGCTGCGGCCCAGGCACTCGAGCGCGCCGTCCGGCCGCAGGCGGCCGCGGTCGCCGGTCCGGTAGTAGCGGCCGTGCACGAGGTGG
>CAZTQF010000451.1:0-3329 GCA_964615255.1 uncultured candidatus Brocadiaceae bacterium
GAGCCGACGCAGCATCACCATCCCCGCTCCAGCGACGCCGCACAACACCGCCGCGGTGACGAAGGCGGCGCGGAAGTCGGTGCGGTCCCCGCGCGCGGCCACCGCCGTCCCGAGCAGCGGCCCGAACGCGAGCCCGAGCTGGATGCAGCTCTGCACGAGCGAGAGCGCCAGCGTTCGGTGCCGATCGTCGACGCGCTTGCTCACCGACGAGAAGGCCAGCGTGAGCGAACCCGCCATCAGGCAGGCGTGCAGCGCCCGCAGCAGCAGGAAGCGATCGATCGAGGTCACAGACGCCATCACGGCCTGCGTGACGCAGAGTCCGAGCGCCAGCACGGCGAGGCTGCGCAGCGGTCCGCGCCGATCGGCCATGCGCCCCCACATCGGCGTGAAGCACCACTGTCCGACGGCGAGCGCGCCGAACGCGACGGCGATGGTGCGATCGAGCGCGAGCGACTCCGAGCCGCTCCAGGCCGCGATCCACCGCTGGGGGCCGAGCTCCCGCACGAAGAGCGACAGCATCGGCTCCAGCATGTTCTGTCCCAGCCACAGGAACAGGAACAGCAGCAGCAGCGCGGCGAACGCGCGGTTGCCGAGCAGATCGCCGACGCCGACGCGCAGCGAACGCAGGAAGGTCGTCTCTCGCGCCTCCCGCGCCGGCGGTGAATCAACCGCTCGGGTCAGCAAGTGCAGCGCGGCGAGCCCCGACATGGCGGAAGCCACCCAGAACAGCGCGCTGCGGCCGACCCACGCGGTCAACTCCGCGCCGAGGTAGGGCCCGGTGAACGCGCCGAGCGCCATCGCGACCTGCAGCCGCGCGATGACCCGCCCGTGCAGATACTTGGGCAGGTGCCCGGTCACCAGCGCCATCGACGGCGCCACGAAGCCGGCGAACATCCCCTGCAGCACGCGCATCGCGACCAGCCAGCCGGGGGACGGCGCCAGCGGCATCAGCGCGGTCGTGAGCGCGATCGCGATGTTGGCGCGCACGGCCATGCGCTTCTTGCCGTAGCGATCGCCCAAGGCGCCCCAGATCGGCCCCATGCACGCCGCCGCGAACGGGCCGACGCCGTAGATCACGCTCGCCCAGAACGCGACCTCCTTCGGCTCGCGGATCCCGAACTCCTCCTCGACGTAGAGCGCCAGGACCGGCAGAAACGCCATCAGCCCGAGCGCGGTGGCGAACAGCGCCAGCCAGACGGCGCGGAAGTTTCGGCGACCTGCTCGCAAGAACCACTTCTAGGCCCGCGGCGCCTCGCGTGAAAGGGGGCGAGCCCGTGACCGGAGCTCAGCGCTGCGTCTCGAAGCGAAGCACGACCCGAACGTCCGCCCCGGCGACTGCAGGCTCGCGCGCGCCGCGACCCACCGCAGTCTCGACGGCCCGCGGCTCGACCTGCCCGCCCAGCTCGTCGGCATAGCCTGCGAGCGCGCGGAGCAGCGCGCTCACCTGCTGTCGAGGCCCCGCGAGCTGCCAGGCCGGGTCGCTGCCTTGAAGCCGCTCGAGCCGCACCGCGCCGATCGAAGCCGAAGCGGGGCCCGCTGGTGCTGCCTCGGCGCGCCCCAACGCGTCCAGCGCCTCGCGCGCGAGCCAGGCCCGCGCTCGCTGCTGGACGCTCGGCTGGGGACGCCCCGACGCAGGCGCCCGCGGCCCTGCGCCGAGCCATCGCGCCAACTGCGCCCGCGCGCTCGCGGGCACGCGCAGCCGCACCTGGCCCCGGGATGCTCCGCGGTCTCGTGGCGCGGCTGCGTCCGGCGCTCGCGCGATCTTCGCCGCGGCAGCAGGGCCTAAGCCCGTGGACCGGTCAGGGCTCGGCGCCTGGAGCATGCGCGGCCCCTCCCCGGGCGCCTGCTGCCGCGGCGCGAGGGACACCTGTTCGCTCCGCGCGCGCGCCGGCGCCGCATCCGCTGCGACGCGGTTCGACTGCCCGGCCCACTGGTCCGCCCACACGACGAGCGCGAGCGCCGCCGCGGCCGCGACGAGGGCCCACAGCGGCGCCGCGCGGCGACGGGCGCCAGCCGAGGTCGCCGGAGGCGCGTCGAGGGCCTCGAGCACGCGGTCCGCCAGCGCCACCTCGACGATCGGCGCGCCCAGCGCTTCCTGGACGTCGGCGACGGTCGCTTCATAGTCTGCGAGCTGCTGGCGAAGCTTGGGGTTGACGCGCAGCTCGGCCTCGAAGCGGCTCCGCTCCGGCTCGCCGAGGCAGCCGTCGACCCACGCGCCAATGCGCGGGTCGAGCTCGGGCAGCCCCCCGAACGGATCGCTGCGGTCACCTGCGCCGAGGCGGCTCACGGCCGAAACTCCTTCAGCGCGTGCTGCAGCAGCTGCCTGCCGCGGTGGATGCGCGAGCGGACGGTGCCCGGCGCGATGCCGAGGGCAGCCGCGATCTCCTCGTAGGACAGCGACTCGAGGTCGCGCAGGACGACGGCTTCTCGGTAATCGTCGGGCAGCTCCTGGACGCAGCGCCGCACCTGCCGCAGAAACTCCGCCCGGTGCGCGCGGTCCAGAGGGCCTGGCTCCCGGCCTTCGGGCGCGAGGTACAGGTCGTCCGTGTCTCCGACCGGCGCGTCGATCGACAGCGTGCGCCGACCGCGCTTCTGCGTCCGGCGGCGGCGGTACTCGCTGATCGCGACGTTCATCGAGATGGTGTGCAGCCAGGTCGCGAACCGCACGTTGCCGTCGAAGCCCGGCAAGCCACGGTAGACGCGCAGGAAGACCTCCTGAGCGAAGTCCTCCGCCGCCGCGCGGTCGCACTTCAACACCGACACCATCACGCGCATCACTCGGGCCTGGAACATCTCGACGAGGACCCGGAACGCGTCGCGGTCTCCCTGCTGCGCCCGCAGCAAGGGCTCCCTCGCGGGGTCTTCGGCCGACTCCGCCCCAGGCGCCGGCACCATCGAGGACGCCGCGAGACCGGCTCGGCAGGCGGGCGGACGCCGGTCGTCGCCGTCGGTTCCCTGCCGTCGTGATTTTTGTCGGGCGGACACGGCGCTGCGGATGCTAGCCGCCGCGCGGGCGCGCGACGAAGGAAGCTCGGCAAACACGCGGCGGCGCCGACCGAACTCCGCAGGCGCGCGCCGTTGCCTGCTTCCTTCGGCTGGCCCACAATCCGGCGACTCCTGCACGCACCGAACATGGCCAAATCCGTCTTCACCTTTCCCTGTCCTTGCTGCGACAAGATGGTCGAGGTGGACACGCGCTCCGGCAAGGCGCGCGCCGTCCGCGCCGACGAGCGGCGCGGCGGCCAGGACCTCGACGACCTCTTGACGGCACACCAGCACGAGTCGCAGCGGCTCGACGACCTGTTCTCGTCAGCGAAGGACACCGAACA
>CAZTQF010000452.1:0-3323 GCA_964615255.1 uncultured candidatus Brocadiaceae bacterium
TAGACGCCGCCGTACTCGTGGCCGTCTTCGCCCTGCCGGTCCGGAGACCCGCCCGACTGGCCTCCGAGCGTGCCGATGAACGGCGACCGCGCGCTCTCAGGAAACGGCCCGAAGGTCAGCTTGACCTCCATGTCCTGCTTGTCGCGCACGACGGCCAGCGTGACCTCGTCGCCAGCCTTGTGCTGCCGGCACGCCTGCTCGAACGCTGCGCCTGAGTTGACGCGCTCGCCCGCGACCGCGAGCACCACGTCGCCAGCCTGGAGTCCTGCCTGTTTGGCCGGAGTCGCCGGGGGCTTCTCGGCCTGCTCGCCTTCGCTCCGGGCGTCGCCGCCTCGACCCCGCCTCCGCTGCCGCGGCGGGTCGACGCTCGTGATCTTGACGCCCGCGTCCGCGTCGCCCAGCTGCGCGCCGTGGTACGGGGCGTCCTCGGGCTGCTTGCTGATCTTCTCGCTCTCGACGACGGCCATCAGGACGTCGGGGTTCTTGCGGTAGTAGTCGATGCCGACCCGCCCGATCGCGCAGGTCGGCAGGCCGCGCTCGATCCGGGTCCAGCTGGCGCCACCGTCGGTGGTCTTCCATACGCCGCCACCGGGGCCCCACCGCTTGGCGGGGTCGTTGGTGTCGAAGCCGTCGCGCGCGCGCTCGTAGGTCGCGACCATCAGCGTGTTCGGGTCGCCGGGGTGCATGTCGACGTCGATGACGCCGGTCTGGTCATCGACGTAGAGCACCTTGCTCCAGGTTTCGCCGCCATCGGTCGTCTTGTAGAGGCCGCGGTCCTCGTTCGCGCCGTAGAGCCGGCCCAGCGCGCCGACGTAGACGGTGTTCGGGTCGGTCGGGTGGATCGCGATGCGGCCGGTCTGGAAGGTCTTCTCGAGCCCCATGTGGGCCCAGGTCTTGCCGCCGTCGGTCGACTTGTAGACGCCGTTGCCGTAGCTGACGGAGTTGCGCGGGTTGGCCTCGCCGGTGCCGACCCAGACGACGTTCTTGTCGGACTGCGACACGGCCACGTGCCCGATCGAGACGACCGCCTCGCGGTCGAACTGGTGCTCGAAGGTCACGCCGTTGTTGGTCGTCTTGACCAGGCCCCCGGACGCGGTCGCCGCCCACCAGGTGCTCGGCTCGGCCTCGTAGACCGCGAGCGAGATGATGCGCCCGCCCATCGTGGCGGGGCCGATGCTCCGCCAGTGCAGGCCCTCGGCCCAGGCTTCGGGCAGTTGCTGGGCGGCGAGGAAAGGAGCGGCGGCCGCGAGGCCGACCAGGAGCGTCATTCGTCGAGACATGGAGCGCAGGTGGGGTTCGGAAAGCTGCGCCGCAGTGTAGGCGGCGCGACTCCCCGAGCCGACGCCAACTTGCCGCGCACATACGTTTGACAAGTTGACGAGCGGGCAGCGGAATCGGCGCGCTCGTCCCCGCCGCCGAGCGCGTAAGCTGTCAGCCGTATCGACCCCGGAGCTCGCCTCGTGACCTCGAACCACCGCCTCGCCGCAGCCATGGCGCTGCTGCTCTCTCTCCCCGCCGTCGCCCAGAAGCCCGCCGCCGACGGCAGCGTGCGGGTGACCCCAGCGACAGTGACGCTGCCGATCGGCCAGCAGCTGAAGCTGTCGGCCGAGATCCTCGACGCGGGCGGCCGCCCGGTCGAAGGTCGGTTGCTCTTCTTGAGCCGGGCGCGGCGCGCGCTGCGCTGCAGCCGAGACGGCGAGCTGACGGCGGTCGCGGCGGGTCGCCACGAGGTCCTGGTCCGCGCGATGGTCGGCGGCGCGCGCGGGCCCGAGGCCACGGTGGTCGTCACCGTGCCCCACCCTGAACCTGCCGAGATCCGGTTCTACGACCCTCCGGCGAAGATCTATCAAGGGATCACCGAGCGCGTCCGCGCGGCGGTTGTAGACAAGGACGGCGTCGCCCGCGAGGACCTCGAGCTGAGCTATCGCTCCTCGGACACCAACTGCGTCACCGTCGACGCGTTCGGGTTCCTCTCGGCGCGGCAGCCTGGCGAGGCCGCTGTCGCGGTCTCGGGCGGCGGGCTGTCTGCGATCCTCGCGGTCAAGGTCCTGCCCAACCCGGTGGCCTCCGTCACCCTGGCGAGCTCGCTGTCGACCGCGCGGACCGGCGACGTCGTGCAGTTCTCGGCGCGCCTCGCGGACGCGGGCGGGGCGTCGATCGACGGCGTGCCCGTCGCCTACAGCTTCCGCGCCATGCCGGACGACACCCTCGGCAACGCGGCGACCGGCCAGATCCAGGCCGACGGACGCTTCGTGGCCGAGAAGCCCGGGCTCTACGCCGTCACGGCGACCTGCGGCGCTGCCAGCGACACGTTCATGCTGCGCTGCGAGGAGCGCTTCGAGCAGCAGCGCAAGCTCGTCAAGGTCGGCCACGGCCCCGTGCTCGACGTGCACACCTCGGACCTGTGGGTCTGGGAGGGCGTCGACGGCCGCGACTACTGCGTGACCGGCACCTGGGGGGCGAACGGCGACGCGATCTTCTGGGACGTGACCGACCCTGCCCGGATCGAGCGGATCGCGACGGTGACCGTCGACGCCCGCACGGTCAACGACGTCAAGGTCAGCGAGGACGGCCGGCTGTGCATCATCAGCCGCGAGGGCGCCAGCGACCGCAAGAACGGCATCGTCGCGTTCGACGTGACCGACCCGCGCAAGCCGGAGCGCATCAGCGAGTTTGACGACGAGCTGACCGGCGGCGTGCACAACCTGTTCATCGACAAGAACTACGCCTACGCGCTGAGCGCCGGCCGTCGCTACGACATCCTCGACATCAAGAACCCACGCGCGCCGACCCGCGTCGGCAGCTACCAGGTGTTCGAGCCCGGCGCGTCGATCCACGACGTCTGGATCGACGACGGGATCGCGTATTCGTCCAACTGGCGCTATGGCCTGCACCTCGTCGACGTCGGCAACGGCGTCAAGGGCGGCTCCCCGTCCAACCCGGTCAAGATCGGCAACTACGCCTACCCGAGCGGCTGGAACCACGCCGCGTTCCCGTGGCGCAGCAAGGACACGAACAAGTTCTACGTCATCGCAGGCGACGAGGCGTTCCCGTACGGCCTGTCGGTCAAGGACAACCCCACCTACCCGCGCGGCTGGATCCACTTCGTGGACTTCACCGACCTCAACGACCCGCAGGAGGTCGCGCGCTACGAGGTCCCCGAGGCCGGCACCCACAACCTGTGGGTCGAGGGCAACACGCTCTACGTCGCCTACTACAACGGCGGCCTGCGCGTCGTCGACATCTCTGGGGACCTGATGGGAGACCTCTACCGGCAAGGCCGCGAGATCGCTTGGTTCCTGCCGACGCACCCCAAGGGCGTC
>CAZTQF010000453.1:0-1334 GCA_964615255.1 uncultured candidatus Brocadiaceae bacterium
GAGGTCGGGCGCGCGCTGATCGATCGCCTGGAGGAACGCGGTCCGACCGCGCCACATCTCGATGTCGAACGTGACCCAGTGCGCGTCGGGCCGATCGACGTTGCGGTGCAGGCTGCCGTAGATCGGGTCGCGGACCACGTGCAGACCGTCGACGATCAGCTTGAGCCGGCTGTGGTCGCCCGCGGCGCGGACGTGCACGTAGCGGTTCGCCAGCGGAAACGACGCGGTCGCGAGCGTGCCCTCGCGCGTGGGGCCAGCCTGCGCGCTGAGCCAGAACGCGCCCGGCAGCGTGACGAGCAGCGGCTTCTCCGCCGTCGGGTCTGGACAGAACGGCCCGGTCCACGGCGCCTGCCCGAACGCGTCCCCCGTGTGATACCAGCCTCGCGACGGCTGCGCTGCGTCCGCCACGACCTCGTCCTGTGGCCGCAGCTCGAAGCCCCGCGTAGCCTCGCCGTCGTCCGCGCTCGCCGACACCAAGGCGCAGAGCGCGCGCTGTGTCTCGATCGCGCGCTGGTAGGGAGCGGACGCGGGGTCGACCGGGTGCAGCGGCGCCTGCACGTAGCGCGAGCTCTGCACGAAGCCGAACAGGCTGTAGTAGTCGCGCGTGGGGATCGCGTCGAACTTGTGGTCGTGGCAGCGCGCGCAGGCGATCGTCATGCCGAGGAAGGCTTTCCCGAACACGTCGATCTGGTTGTCGATGCGGTCGGCCTGGTGCTGCATCGCGTCGACGGGCGAATGCGTCTGCTCCCGGAACCACCACGACGCCGTCGCCTGCACGCTCTCGTTGCCGCCGTCCGCTGCGCGGCGCGGCGGCTCCATCAGGTCGCCGGCGATGTGCTCGCGGACGAACTGGTCGTACGGGACGTCGTCGTTGAGCGCGCGGATGACGTAGTCGCGGTAGCGCCACGCGTTGGGTAGCTCGTAGTCGAACTCGTGGCCGAGCGTCTCGCAGTAGCGCATCAGGTCCAGCCAGTGCCGGCCCCAGCGCTCGCCGAAGTGCGGGCTCGCGAGCAGCGCGTCGACCTCCCTCTCCCATGCCTCCTCGGTCGGCGCGGCGAGGTAGCGCTCGACGGCTTCGGGGCTCGGCGGGAGCCCGACGAGGTCGAACCACAGCCGTCGCAGCTGGACGTGCGGGGCAGCCGAGGGGCCCGCTTCGACCCCGGCCGCGGCGAGCGCCGCGGCGACAAAGGCGTCGACGGGGTGGCCCTCGGCCGGCGGCTCGGCGCGCGTCAGCGGCTGCCACGCCCAGTGCTGCCGGCGCGCGCTCATCTCGTCGGTGGAGCCCGGCTGTGCTGGCTGTCCCGGCGTGTCCTGGCAGCGCAGCGGCTCGGTGC
>CAZTQF010000453.1:1344-3319 GCA_964615255.1 uncultured candidatus Brocadiaceae bacterium
GGCGAGGAGGAGGCACGCGGCCCAGACCGCGGTAACGAGCGTTCGCGACATGGCGGTCACTGGTTGTAGGAGGTCGCTACCAAGGCGGCAACCCGCTAGCTTGCAGCGCGAGCCATGTCGAAGACCCCACGCTCTGCTGCTCCCCGCTCAGCTTCCGGAAAGAAGAAGAAGCCCCTCGACGTCGAGCCGCGCTCTCCTTCGCTGAAGGGGCGTACGGCGATCGTGACCGGGAGCAGCAAGGGACTCGGCAAGGCCATGGCGATCGCGCTCGGGGAGGCCGGCGCCAAGGTCGTCGTCAACTACTACAACGGCAAAGAGCAGGCGCTGCAGACCCAGGAGGAGCTGACAGCGCGCGGGATCGAGTCCGCGGTCTGCCGGGCGGACGTCACCAGCGAGCGGCAGGTCAAGAAGCTGGTCGCCGACACCGAGAAGTTGCTCGGCAAGCCGGACATCTTGGTGCTCAACGCGACGCCGGACCAACCTCAGAAGCCGATCGAGGCCTACGACTGGGCGTTCTATCAGTCGATGCTCGACTTCTTCGTCAAGTCGCCCTACCTGCTCACGCGCGCCGCGCTGCCCGGCATGAAGCGGCGGAAGTGGGGCCGCATCGTCAACATCGGCAGCGAGGTCTTCCGGCGCGGGGTCCCCAACTTCTCCGCCTACGTCGCGGCCAAGGGCGCGCAGGCCGGCTGGACCCGCAGCATGGCGAGCGAGCTGGCGCCGTGGAACATCACCGTCAACATGGTGTCTCCCGGCTGGATCCCGGTCGAGCGCCACGATAAGGACCCCAAGGCGCTCAAGGACGGCTACAAGGCGCTGATCCCGCTGCGTCGCTGGGGCGTGCCGGGCGACGTCGGCGGGATCCTCGCGTTCCTCGCCAGCGAGCAGGCCGCCTTCATCACGGGCCAGGACGTCGCCGTCAACGGCGGCATGACCGTCTGCTGACCACTTCGACTACGACGCCATGACCACCCGCTCTTCGATCCTCTCGTGCGTCTCGCTGCTGGCGGTGACGCTGCTGACATGTTGTGGCGGCGGCGAACGCGGCCCGACCCGGCCGCGCGTCGCGTTCGTGACCAACTGCGCGGTCGACTTCTGGGCGGTCGCCCGAGCGGGCGTCGAAGCCGCCGCCGCGGAGGCGGACGTCGACGCCTTGATCCGCATGCCCGCGAACGGCACGGCCGAGGAGCAGAAGAAGCAGCTCGAGGACGTCGTGGCCGCAGGCGTGCAGGGCGTCGCGGTGACGCCGAAGGACCCGGACAACATGACGGGGCTGCTCGACCGCATCGCGGAGCGGTGTGTGCTGATCACGCACGACTCGGACGCGCCCAGGTCCAAGCGGCTCTGCTACATCGGCGTCGACAACTACGACGCCGGACGGATGTGCGGGCAGCTCGTCAAGGAAGCTATGCCCGAAGGCGGCCCGATCGTCATCTTCGTCGGCACGCTCGACCAGGAGAACGCCCGCGGTCGTCGCCAGGGGCTGATCGACGAGCTGTTGGGTCGCTCTCACGACCGTACGCGGTTCGACGCGCAGGACGCCGTGATCCGGGACGACAGGTGGGAGATCCGGGCGACGTTCACCACACAGATGGACGCCCAAAAGGCCAAGGCCGCGGCGGAGGACAGCCTGACCCGCTGGTCCGACCTCCGCGGCATGGTTGGCCTGTTCGCCTACGAGCCGCCGGTCATCCTCGACGCGGTGCGCGCGGCTGACCGGCTCGGGGACGTCGCGATCGTCGGGTTCGACGAGGACGCCGCCACCCTCGCGGGGATCCGGGACGGGGAGATCCACGGCACGGTGGTGCAGAACCCCTACGAGTACGGCTACCGCTCGGTGATGTTGCTCTCGAAGCTGCTCCGCGCCGAGCGCGACGCGGCGCGCGCGGCGCTGCTCGCCGAGGGCGGGGTGGAGATCGTCCCGGCGAGGCAGGTCCGCAAGGGCGACGTCCAGGCGTTCTGGGACGACCTCAAC
>CAZTQF010000454.1:0-3318 GCA_964615255.1 uncultured candidatus Brocadiaceae bacterium
GCGGCGTCGGTGGCGAAGCTGTTCATCAGCAGGACCGGGATCCGGCCGCCCGCCTCCGCCGCGAGGGCGCGCGCGTTGTCGACGGAGAGCCCGAGGAAGGAGCGGCCTTCGCGGACCTCCACGACGCCCTTTACGACGCCGCCGAACCTCGTGGCCATGCCGCCGTTGAGCACGCACACGGCCAGTTCGCCGCGCGCGATCGCGTCGAGCCCGACCCGCCGCAGCTGCTCGTGTTCGGTCGTTCCGGACGCGGGGAGCGGAGCCAGCGAGGCGGCGGGAGGTGCGGCGAGCGGGGCGTCGACGACGTTGTTCGCCGCGGACAACGTGCCGTCGGCGACCTGCTGCCGCCACGTTTCTTGTATGGCCGCGTCGTAGCCGAACTTCGACAGGGCTTCGATCTGCTGTTGGTCGGATGCGCTCACGGGGCAGCAGGCTATCCGCTGCGCGCGCGCGGTCCACGCGCGCTTGCGCAACAAGTGGTCCGTCGCGCAGAGACTCAGTAGAACTCTCCGTCGCGCGCGGCCGGTCCGGTCCTTTGGCCCTTGAGGTCGAAGAATGGGGATACCCCTTGGGGCGGCAAGGGTGTGAGGTCGATGACACCGAGCGAGGCGGGCCTGTTCGGGTCCTGCCCTCCAACCTTCGAACAGCTATGAAGATCGCCGTTGTCGGAACGGGCTATGTCGGCCTTGTCACTGGGTCCTGTCTCGCGGACGTCGGGATGAACGTCACCTGCGTCGACGTCGACGCGCAGAAGATCGCCAACCTGCACAAGGGCGTGCTGCCCATCTATGAGCCGGGCCTCGAGGAGATCGTCGAGCGCAACACCAAGGCGGGCCGGCTGAACTTCACGACCGACCTCAGCGAGGCGGTCGAAGGCGCCGAGGCGGCGTTCATCGCGGTCGGCACGCCGCCGGGCGAGGACGGCAGCGCGGACCTGCAGTACGTGCTCGCCGTCGCCAAGGAGATCGGCGAGAAGATGAACGACTACCTGGTCGTCATCACCAAGAGCACCGTGCCCGTCGGGACGGCCGAGAAGGTGCGCAAGGAGCTGGTCGCGGCGCTGGCTGCGCGCGACTCGGACCTGCCGTTCGACGTCGCCAGCAACCCCGAGTTCCTCAAGGAGGGGGCGGCGATCGAGGACTTCATGAAGCCCGACCGCATCGTCTGCGGCGTCTCCAGCGAGCGCGCGCAGGAGGTCATGGCGCGGCTCTACAAGCCGTTCACGCTCAACGGCCACCCGGTCTACTTCATGGACGTCCCGTCGGCGGAGATGACCAAGTATGCGGCCAACGCGATGCTCGCGACCAAGATCTCGTTCATGAACGACATCGCCAACCTCTGCGAGCTGCTCGGCGCCGACGTCAACGCCGTGCGCAAGGGCATCGGCAGCGACCCGCGGATCGGCAACCGCTTCATCTACCCGGGCATCGGCTACGGCGGCAGCTGCTTCCCCAAGGACGTCAAGGCGCTGGTGCGCACAGGCGCGGAGAGCGGCTACAAGCTGCGCATCCTGCAGTCGGTCGAGGACGTCAACGAAGACCAGAAGTCGGTGCTCTTCAACAAGGTCAAGAAGCACTACGGCGACCTGACGGGCAAGCACTTCGCGATGTGGGGCCTGAGCTTCAAGCCCGAGACCGACGACATGCGCGAGGCGCCGGCGCTGGTGCTCTGCCGGCAGCTCTTGGAGGCGGGCGCGACGGTGACCGCCTACGACCCGGTCGCGATGCCGGAGGCGCGCCACATGATCGGCGACGAGATCGGCTACGCCGACGACGCCTACGCAGCGCTCGCGGGCGCCGATGCGCTGCTGCTGGTCACCGAGTGGCGCGAGTTCCGCGTGCCGGACTGGGGCCGCGTCAAGGCGACGATGCGCGGCGCGGCGATCTTCGACGGCCGCAACATCTACAACGGCGAAGAGCTCGCCGGCATCGGCTTCTCCTACTCCGGCATCGGCGTCGCGGACGCCGCGCCGAGCAGCTAGCGCGCTCCCTGCTCCCCCGACGGAACTTCTCCCCACCCGAACATGCCACGCATCCTGATCACCGGCGCCGCCGGCTTCCTCGGCTCGCACCTCTGCGACCGCTTCATCCAAGAGGGCTACGACGTCGTCGGGATGGACAACCTGATCACGGGCGACCTCCGCAACCTGGAGCACCTGTTCCCCAAGGCCGAGTTCACGTTCTACAACCAGGACGTCAGCGACTACATCCACGTCGCGGGCCCGCTGGACTACATCCTGCACTTCGCGTCGCCCGCGAGCCCGATCGACTACCTGAAGATCCCGATCCAGACGCTCAAGGTCGGCTCGCTCGGCACGCACAACTGCCTCGGCCTCGCCAAGGAGAAGGGCGCGCGCATCCTGGTGGCGTCGACGTCAGAGGTCTACGGCGACCCCACCGTGCACCCGCAGACCGAGGAGTACTGGGGCAACGTCAACCCGGTCGGCCCGCGCGGCGTCTACGACGAGGCCAAGCGCTTCCAGGAGGCCATCACGATGGCCTACCACACCTACCACGGCCTGGAGACGCGGATCATCCGCATCTTCAACACCTACGGACCGCGGATGCGCCTCAACGACGGCCGCGTGCTGCCGGCCTTCATCGGCCAGGCGCTGCGCGGCGAGGACCTGACGGTGTTCGGGGACGGCAGCCAGACGCGCTCGTTCTGCTTCGTCGACGACCTCGTCGAGGGGATCTATCGCCTCCTGCACAGCGACTACCCGCACCCGGTCAACATCGGCAACCCGTCGGAGATCACGATCCGCGACTTCGCCGAGGAGATCATCAAGCTGACCGGCACCACCCAGAAGGTCATCTACAAGGACCTGCCCAAGGACGACCCGACGCAGCGGCGTCCGGACATCTCCAAGGCCAAGGAGATCCTCGGCTGGGAGCCGAAGGTCAGCCGTGAGGAAGGGCTCAAGATCACCTACGAGGCGTTCCAGCAGCTGCCCGACGAGGTGCTCTACAAGCAAGAGCACCGCGACTTCGAGGGCTACGTCCGCAAGTAGGCGGGGGACGACGCATGAGCAAGGTCCTGGTCACGGGCGGTCTCGGCTACATCGGGTCGCACACGGCGGTCGAGCTGCTCGAGCGCGGCCACGAGGTGGTCATCGCCGACAACCTCGCGAACACGCGCGCCGAGGTGCTCGACGGCATCGAGTCGATCGCCAGCCAGCGCCCGGTCTGGGAGGACGTCGACCTCGCCGACGCGGCGGCCTGCGCCGCCTTTCTGTCCAAGCACGAGGACCTGGACGGGATCATCCACTTCGCGGCGCACAAGGCCGTCGGCGAGTCGATCGAGAAGCCGCTCGACTAC
>CAZTQF010000455.1:0-3311 GCA_964615255.1 uncultured candidatus Brocadiaceae bacterium
CGCCGCGACCGCCGACCATGGTGCCGGTGCGCACGTCGAGGGCTGCGCCAGGCGTGCGGCGCACGACCCGGTCCGGAAAACCACGCAGCAGGCAGCGGTTGAGGTCGGCGGTCTCCCGCGCGCGGCCGTCGTCGCGCGCGCCGCGACGCAGCAGCCGGTCTCGCGTCTGCCGCACGGCGCGGGCGGGGCCCGGCGACGATCCGAACGCACGACAGAGGTGCTCGGGATAGCCTCGCTCCTCCGCCGCCAGGAACGCCTCGACGGCGGCGTGGAGATCGGCGCCGTCGCCGTCGCGGCCGAGCGCTTCGACGTCGCTCAAGAGCGCCGCGGCGGTCGCCGCGGCGACCGCGCAGCCGAGCTCGCGACCCGCGAGCACGACGGCACCCAGCCGCGGATGCAGCGGCAGCGCGAGCAGCTCCCGCCCGCGCGGCGTGAGCCTGCCGTCCTCGGCGCGGATCGCGCCCAGCAGCACGAGGAGCTGGTCCGCGCGCTCCAGCGCGTCGGCCGGCGGCGCCTCGAACCAGCCGAACGCGGCCGGGTCGCGGCCGGCGAACGCGCGCACCGAGAGCGCCGGGCCACAGAGGTCCACGCGCTGCACGTCCGGCAGGGCGTGGGCGCGCATGCCGCGCTCTTCGGCGGCAGACCAGAGCCGGTAGCAGCGACCGGGACCGGTCCTGCCGGCGCGGCCGGCGCGCTGCGTCGCCGAGGCGAGGCTGATGCGCCCGAGCTCCAAGACGTCGACCCCGCGGCCGCGGTCGAAGCGCAGCTCGCGCGCGAGCCCGGAGTCGACGACCGCCGTCACTCCTTGGATCGTCAGCGAGCTCTCCGCGACGTTGGTCGAGAGCACGACCTTGCGCGCGCCGAGCGGCCGGATCGCGCGGCTCTGCGCGCGCAGGTCGAGCCTGCCGTGCAGCGGCAGCACCTCGACCGCGCGGCGACCGGCGAGGGCCTGCAGCGCGCGCTGGCACCGCGCGATCTCGCCGACGCCCGGCAAGAACACGAGCACGTCTCCCGACGTCTCGTCCAGCGCCTGCTCGACGCCGCCGCGCACCTGGACCTCGAGCTCCGCGCCGGCGCCGCGCGCGACGTGCACGACCTCGACGGGGTGGAGGCGCCCGTCGGCCTGCACCACCTCCGCGCCAGGCAGGAACGCCTGCAGCGGCGCAGGGTCGAGCGTCGCCGACATGACGCAGACCAGCAGGTCCTCGCGCACCGTCGCGCGGGTCTCCTGCAGCATCGCCAGCGCCAGGTCGCCTTCGAGGTGCCGCTCGTGGAACTCGTCCAGACAGACCGCGGCGACCCCTTCAAGAAACGGGTCCTGCACCAGCTGCCGCACGAGCACGCCCTCGGTGACGAAGCGAAGGCGCGTCTCGTCGCTGACCTTCGCGTCGCCGCGGACCTGGTAGCCGACGAGGCCGCCCAGCGCGCAGCCGAGCTCGTCGGCGACGCGCTGCGCGGCCGCGCGGGCGGCGAGGCGGCGCGGCTCGAGCACCACGACCTGCGCCGCCGCCGGCACCGCGTCGAGCAGCGCGGGGGGGACGCGGGTGGTCTTGCCCGATCCCGGCGGCGCCATCAGCAGCGCGGTCCGGCGTCGCGCGAGGGCCGCGAGCACGGCGGGGAGCGACGCGTCGATCGGCAGCGGCTCGCGTCGGCTCATCGCGTCGCCGTCACGAGAGCGGCCGCCGCCCCTCGATCGCGTCCGACAGGATCGACGAGCTGACCTGGGCGATCGACGAGCCCGCGGGCAGGCCGCGCGCGAGCCGCGTCAGCGAAGCGCCGCTGCGCTGCAGCTTCTCGGCGAGGACCTGCGCGGTGCCCTCGCCCTCGAGGTCCGGGTTGGTCGCCAGACAGACCTCGCGGAAGGCGCCCTCCTCGACGCGGCGCAGCAGCGGCCGGATGGTCAGGTCCTCGAGCTTGATGCCCTCGACCTGCGAGAGGCGGCCCTGCAGGACGTGGTAGACGCCGCGGTAGCCCACCTCTTCGAACCGCGCGACCTCGCGCGGGTCCTCGACCACCAGCAGCATGTCGCGCTCGCGCGCCTCGTCGCTGCAGACGCTGCACGGGTCGCTCGCGTCGAGCTGGAAGCACACGCTGCAGCTCTGCACCGCGGCCCGGACCGCCTCGATCGCCTGAGCCAATTCGAGCGCCTCTTGCTGTTCGACTCGGAGCAGGTGGAACGCCAGCCGCTCGGCCGTCTTCGGGCCGACGCCCGGCAAGCGGTTCAGCCGTTCGATCAGGTTCTCGATGGTGCGGTCGCGTCCAGCCATATGCAGCGCTTGCGGGCGGCCGCAGCGTGGGACCCAGGACGCCTGCATTGCAGGACGACCCGGCGCGCCGCGGCCCCGCTTGCCTCAGAAGCCCATGCCCGGCAGATTCATCCCGCCCGTGATCTTGGCGGTCTCCTCTTCGCGCAGCTGCTTGGCCAGCGAGAGCGCCTGCCGCACCGCCACCGTGACCAGGTCCTCCAGCGTCGCGACGTCGTCGGGATCGACGGCTGCCTTGTCGATCTGGACCGACTGCAGCTCTTGGTTGCCGTTGACGCGCGCCGTGACGACGCCGCCGCCAGCCGTGCCCTCGAGCACTCGCTCCGCGAGCGCGCGCTGCGTCTCCTGCATGCGACGCTGCATGTCCTGCGCCTGCTTGAGCAGGCTCTGCATGTCACCGAATCCAGCTGCCATCCTGAGACCTCCGCGCGCATGATGCCGCGAACAAAGGGGAAACGCGAACAGCCGCTGCGCTCATCCGGATGCTGCGGCGAGACGAACCCCCCTTGGGGTGGGCATGACCGCCGGCATTCGCTAGGCTGTTCGGCCCACGTTCGGGCCCGGAGACGTCGACGCGGCTCCGCGACTGGTCCGAACTCCCCCAGCACCCAACGTTTCGCTGCATCGTAAAGCAGTGGGAGACCGCACCACCCGACCCCTCATGCCGAAGAAAATCGAAGTCTCCCCCCGCCCCTTCACGGTCTACACCGAGAAGAACCTCGAGAAGATCCCCCAGCTGTCGCGGTTCAGCGCCGACCAGGTCCTGGCGATGCGCGCGGTCGCGAACGTCCTGCCGTTCCGGGTCAACAACTACGTGCTCGAGGAGTTGATCGACTGGGACCGGGTCCCGGACGACCCGATGTTCCAGCTGACGTTCCCGCAGCCCGGCATGCTCGCCGACGGCCAGCTGGACGCGATGATCGCGCTCCTCCGCAAGGACGCGAGCCGCGACGAGATCAGGGCCGAGGCGCGCCGGATCCAGCTGGGGCTCAATCCGCACCCGGCCGGCCAGAAATCGATGAACGTGCCGAAGCTCGAGGGCATCGA
>CAZTQF010000456.1:0-3308 GCA_964615255.1 uncultured candidatus Brocadiaceae bacterium
TGGTAGCCGCCCGGATAGGCGTCGAACGACACGTGGTAGCCGATCATGCCGTAGCTCATGGTCTCGACGATGTCGGCGTCGACGTTCTGGAGGAACACCTCTCGCAGCACCTCGAGCGCCGCGCGGCGGTCCAGAGGCAGCTCCGCGAGATACTGGGCGACGGTCTCGGCCTTGGATTGCACCATGCCCAGATGCTAGCGGGCAGCGCCCCGCGCCGTGCACGCTCAGCGCTCTTGCTCAGGGCAGCAGCTCGAACGACGACGCGGCCAAGACGTCGCCGTTGACGAGCAGCTCGACGCGGTGCCTGCCGGGGTGGTCCCTCCTGGTCGTGACCGGCCGCAGGGCGTGCGTCTTGCGGAGCGCGCGGCGCTCGCCCGCCGCGAGGCGCAGCTTCCACCCCTTCCAGGTCTTGGCCCGGGTCGCGCCGCCCTGCTTGACGTGATGCACGACATAGTCGACGACCAGCGGCTGCACCCGCGCAGACGCCGACGTGAGCGAGACCGTGAGCTGCACGGCTTCGCCGACGCGGGCGCGCGCCGGAGAAATCGCGAACGACGCCGACCCGCGCAGCCGCGCGCCCAGGCCCAAGGCCCGGAGCGCGCGCTTGTCGCCCTGCTTGACCAGCGCGCGCGCCGCGTGCCGCAGCGCGGCCGCCCGCCGCGGGGACGCGCCGGGCAGGTGCTCACGCAGCCAGCGGATGACCAGTTCGGGGTGGTCCTTGGAGACGTCGTTGAGGTGGTTCGCGACGCTGCGCCGCACGTAGCCGCTCGGGTCGTCCTGCAGCCGCTCGAGCAGCGGCAGGCACGGGCGCGGGTCCTCGACGAGGTGCCGCAGCTGCATCCCCCAAGGCAGGCGCGGGCGCGTCCCCTCACTGACGAGGCGTCGGACGTGCGGGCTCGGATCGTCGAGCCATCGCACGAGCGTCGCCATGGTCAGCGCGCGGTGCTCGATCAGAAACGGCCGGATCGCGTACTCCGCCGTGTGGCGCTGCGTCAGCGCGTGCAGCGCGCGCAGGCTCCGCCGCGGGTGCGCGAGTCCGTAGCGCGCGACGAAGTCCGTCATCGGCCAGACCGCCCAGCCGGCGAGGCCGTCGTCGCCGGTCACCAGCGCCTTCAGGTCGTCGTCGTCGCGCGCCGCGGCGAGCGACAACTCCAGCACCTCCGCGGCCGCGGCGAAGTCCGCGGGCAGGCAGGCGGCCAGAGCGTCGGCGACGTGCGCGACCCGGGCCTTGAGCTCCAGCGGCGCCAGGCCGGCCACCGCGCGCGCGGCGAAGCGCCGCCGAGGAAACTCCGGCGCGACGCGCTGGAGGTGGCGGCCCAGGACGCGGACCAGCGCGGCGTCGATGCGCTCCTTGAACGGCTCCGCCATGCGGCGAGCATCATGCCCCACGCTCGCGAGACAGGACAGCCGCGCGGACGGCTACCATCGGACCATGAACCGCCGCTGCGCCGCCGCGCTCTTCGCCGCCTTGGGCTGCCTCCCCGCGCAGGAGGACCTCCAGCCGCTCGCCCCCCAGGTCGTCCTGGAGACCGTCGGTCCCGACGGCTGGCGCGCGCGGCTCGGCCCCACCAACCTCGGCGGCCTGTTCGCGTCCGAGGGAGGGCGCGCGCTGTGGCGGCCGCTGGTCGAGCCGATGCTCGGCGCGTGGGCCGGGATGCTCGGCGACCCGGCCGCCTACCGCGAGGCCAGCGAACGGATCTTCGGCTACGGCGGCGTCATGCGCTTCGGGTGGCGACGGAGCAGCGCCGGCGAGGTCGGCTTCGCGCTCGTCCTCGACACCGACGGACGCACCGAGCCCGCGGCGCTGGCCGCCGAGCTGCGCCAGCTGATCGAGGTGCTGGTGCCGGGAGAGTGGACCGCGCAGGTGGTCGCAGGCCGTGACGTCGAGCTCCGGTCAAGTCCAGGCATGACGCTGTCGGCACCCGGGGTCGACGGCGCCCAGCTCTCGATCCTCGGCGGCGATCCGTCCGCCATCGGCGAGGCTATGGGCCTGCGAGCGTGGCTGATCGCGCGCCCCGCGACGCTCGCGACGCCGAAGCCGGGCAGCCCCGCCGCGCGGTTGCGCTTCGACCTGCAGGACCTCTTCGCGACCAACAGCCGCGGCCCCGACAAGACGATGCTCGGGCTGCTCGGCCTGGACTCGCTGCGCGACCTGACCCTTCGCGTGGGCGCCGCCGGGCCGCACGTGCAGATCGGCGCCGACGTAACCACCGACGGCCCGCCGCGCGGACTGGTGAAGGCCATGATCCCGGCCCGCGCCGGCGTCTCCGGCCTCGCAGCGCTGCTGCCCGAGAAGACCTCGGCGGCCAAGGTGGCGCGCCTCAACCCACATGCGCTGGCCGAAGGCCTCTTCGTCGCAGCCGAAGCCGAGCTGGAGGGCCTGCGGGAAGACGCCGAGGAGTACTTCGGACTCGACCTCGCCGACGACCTGTTCGCGCACGCCACCGACGAGCTGCTGGTGCTCGGCTCGCCGTTGGTCGACTTCGACCGGGCGAGCGAGGCGACGTGGGCGCTCGCGTGGCGCTTGAAAGACGACGCCAAGTTCGGCGCCGCGCTGCGGAAGGTCCTGAAGCAGACCCGGGGCTTCTTGTCCGGCTCGGAGACGGTCGACGTCGACGGCGTCGAGCTGCGACGCTACGGCAACCTCGTCGGCTACGACCTGTGGATCGGCGTCGGCAACGGCCTCTGGGTGATCGCCGCTGGACGGGACGCCGAGGAGCAGGCGACCGCGCTGCTCCGGCAGTCCAAGGGCAAAGAGCTCGCGAGCACATCTGCGCCGCCGCGCGGCTTCGACGACCTGCGCCGTTACCTGCCGGCCGGCTGCAACGGCTTCGCGCGCGCCGACCTCGCCGACATCACCGGCGTCCCGGTCGACTGGTGGCTGATGCTGCTGCCCGAGCTCCTGCCGTCCGAGCTGGGCTCGAGCCTCGACGACGAGCAGGCCGAGACACAGGCCGAGGCGCTGCGCGCGATGCTCGTCGAGCACCACCTGAACAAGGTGCGCACGGCCACCGGCGCTGCCGACGGCACGTGGCGGTGGCGCCTGTTCTGGTGATCAGCGCGGCGTCGACGGCGTGAGGCGGTCCTGCAGCGCGCCGGTGCCGACGCTGTAGAAGAACTCGAGGATCGCCTGTGAAGCCGGCCACGGGTAAGGCTGCTCGCGCAGCTCGGGCGGCCGGACGCGCGCGCCGGGCCAGGCGTGGCGGCCGCCGCGCAGCGTCACCACCCAGACCGGCGACGCGTCTCCTTCGCCCTTCTTGGTGGCGTACTTGGTGACGTGCACGCCGTCGCGCTCGGCCTCCTGGGCG
>CAZTQF010000457.1:0-3306 GCA_964615255.1 uncultured candidatus Brocadiaceae bacterium
TCTCGAGGAACGCGGCCATGCCTTCCTTCATCTCGTCGGTGCTGCTGATGATGCCGAACAGATCGGCCTCGAGCTCCAGGCCGTCGTGGAGCGACAGCTGCGCGCCGCGACGGACCGCCTGCTTGGCCAGCGCAAGCGCGGTCGGCCCGCGCGACACCATGCGGTTGGCGACCTTCTTCACTTCCTCGAGTAGGTCGGCTTGCGCGAAGACGCCGTTGACGAGGCCGACGCGCAGCGCCTCCTGGGCGTCGATCGGGTCCCCCTGCAGGATCAGCTGCAGCGCGACGCCGCTGCCGACCAGCCGGGGCAGCCGCTGGGTGCCGCCGTAGCCAGGGATGATGCCGAGCGACACCTCGGGCAGGCCGACCTTGGCGTTGTCCGAGGCGAAGCGCACGTCGCACGCCAGCGCCAGCTCGAGGCCGCCGCCGAGCGCGAAGCCGTTGATCGCGGCGAGCACCGGCTTGGAGCACTGCTCCATGCGCTGCGTCAGCGCCTGGCCGCGCCGGGCGTTCTCCTTGCCGTCGAGCACGCCCTGCTTGGCCAGCACCGAGATGTCCGCGCCCGCGACGAAGGCCTTCTCGCCCGCGCCCGTCACGATGATCGCGCCGACGCCGTCGTCGGCCTCGAGGCCCGCGAAGGCGCAGCCGAGCTCGCCGATCGTCAGGTCGTCGAGCGCGTTGAGCTTGCTCGGGCGGTTGACGGTGACGACCGCCAGGTGGCCGTCCCGCTCGACCTGCACGTTCTGCATGCCGCCGGGCTCAGCCATCTGCCTGCTCGCCTTCGGAGTCGCGCTGTTGGCGCTCCCGCAGCTCGACGCGCTGGATCTCGACGCGCTCGGTCGGGACGCTCTGCTCGCCGCCGGGGCCGAACTCGCACGGGATCGACGCGATCTCGTCGAGCACGTCCAGCCCCTCTTCGACCTTGCCGAAGACCGTGTACTGGCCGTCGAGGAAGCCCGCGTCGCCGTGCACGACGAAGAACTGCGAGCCGGCCGAGTTGGGGTCCTGCGCGCGCGCCATCGACAGGATGCCGCGCTCGTGGTGGATGTCGTTGAACTCCGCGGGCACGTTGTAGCCGGGGTTGCCGGTGCCCGGCGTGCCGCCCGCGCCCTGCTTGCTGTTGGGGCAGCCGCCCTGGATCATGAAGTTGCGCACGATCCGGTGGAAGGAGGTGCCGTCGTAGAAGCCGTCCTGCGAGAGCTTGAGGAAGCTCTTGACGTGCTGCGGCGCCTGCTCGGGGAAGAACGTGACGACCATCGTGCCCTTGTCGGTGACGAGGGCGGCCTCGATGGTCGCGTGATCGGTCGTTTCGAGGTCCATTTTGCGGGCCATACTGCCCGCTGCAGGCCGCGGGGGCGACTACTTCTTGGTGACCGGCAGCACGACCGCGGCCGACAGCACGACCGGCTGCACCGGCGTCGACTTCTGCGGTCCGCCGACCTGCACGTTGGCGATCGCGTCGAGCACGTCGACGCCCTCGACGAGGTTGCCGAACGCCGAGTACTGGTTGTCCAGGTGCGGCGACTCCTTGTGCACGAGGAAGAAGCCGGAGCCCGCCGAGTTGGGGTCCTGGGTGCGGGCCATCGACAAAGTGCCCTTGAGGTGGCGGAGGTCATTGAACTCGGCGTCGATCCGGTAGCCCGGGCCGCCGCTCCCCCACATCGCCTGCTTGCTGTCGTCCTTCGTGTTGGGGCAGCCGCCCTGGATCATGAAGTTGCGGATCACGCGGTGGAACTTGGTGCCGTCATAGAACCCCTGCAGGCAGAGCTTGACGAAGTTCTCGACGTGCCGCGGCGCCTTGTCGGGACGGAAGGCCAGCTGCATCTCCCCGTAGTTGGTGACGAGGATCACCTGGGTCTTGGCGAGGTCGAGGTCCTCGAGCTTCACGTTGGAGCTGTCGGGCGCGACCTTGAACGTGCAGTCGACGCCGACCTGGCCGCTCCAGCCGACCGCGACGACGACCATCTCCTCGATGTCGGGGCTCGCCATGAAGGCCGAGACCGGGAACGAGAGGCGCCGCTCGAGCCGGGTGCCCGCGACCATCGGCACGTCGCCGCCCTTGCCAGGCTGCGAGATGGGGTTGGCCGCTTCGCCGTTGACGCGCACGGTGAGGTCCATGCCGTTGAGCACGCTGGCCGGCACGGTCGTGTCCTGCACCACGTTGACGGTCAGGCGCAGCGTGACCTCGGCCTTGGCGGCCACGATCGCCGGGCCGCTGAGGGCCATGCGGTATGCGGGCGCCTGCTGGAGCACCGGAGCGCCCTGGGCGGGGACCGCCGCAGCCAGCGAGAGCAGCGCGGCGAGGAGAGCTTGGGGAGTCTTCATCGGATCAGGTCCAAAAACGGGGTCGGCAAGAACGTAAGCGCCAGCCGAGAACTTCCCAGCACAACGCCCGACACGTCAGGCGTCGTCGAGCACGGGCGCCGGCTGGCGCCGCTGCGGCAGCAGCGCGCCGACCATGCCGGCGCGCGCGCGCTCCAGCACCAGCTGCTCGTCGAACCAAAGCACGCAGCCCGGCAGGTCTGCGCCCGTGGAGTCGAAGCGGTAGGACACGCCGCTCGAACGCGGCGGGCTGACCGAGATCCCCCAAGAGGACGAGTCGAGCCAGTAGTAGGCGAGCGCGACCCCGGATCGCCGCCCGGCGTCCACCCGATGCTCCACCACCCGCACCGGCGCGCCGAGCGCCTGCAGGCACGTCTCGAGCGTGTCTTCTCCGGGCCGCAGCGCCGCGAAGGCGGCCGGGTCGACCGGCTCGTTCCAGAGCACCCGACGGTAGCGGCCGCGCACGCACGACGCCGAGGTCGCCATCGACAGCAGCAGCAGGAGGAGCAGCAGCCTCGGCCGCGGCGCGAGCCTCACTGGCCCACGCCGGGACGGGCGAGGTCCCGGGCCTCTGCGTCCTCGGCCGCGTGGACGTCTTCCCAAGGCAGCGCCCACTGCGCGCGGTGCGACTCGAAGGTCGAGCCGATGTGCGTCAGCACGTCGTGCTCGTCGAAGAACACCCAGACGCGGTCCTGGCGCGCGTCGACGTTGGTCAGCGCCAGCGCGAACAGCCACAGCCCGGCCGACTTCTCGGTCGTCGCGATGTACTGGTAGGCGGTGCGGCGGCCGAGCTGCACGACGTCGTTGGGGCCGCCGAGGAGCGCGACGACGTCGCTCGCCTTCGAGGTGCCAGGGACCAGCTGCGCCGCCTTGACCGCGTCGAGCGGCTCGTTGGTCTGGGCGCGCCCCATCCAACAGGCGCCGAGCGGCAGGCAGAGAGACACGACGAGGAGCGAGTGCTTCATGTTGTTTGTTGGGTCCCGGT
>CAZTQF010000458.1:0-3292 GCA_964615255.1 uncultured candidatus Brocadiaceae bacterium
CGTAGCCAGCGCCGCTCGCGCGCTGGTTGATGCGCAGCGCGGCGTCGCACGAGGGCTGTTGGAGCGTCGGCAGCGGGGTGGGACCGTCCTGCGTGTAGAGCATCCCGACGTCGACCCACTCGTCGGCGGCGAGGATGTCGAGGTCGCCGTCCCGGTCGAAGTCTGCGATGGTCGTGCACGCGCCGGCTCCGATCGCCGGCAGGATCGTCGGGGCGCCGTAATTGCCCGTGCCGTCGTTCCAGTAGATGTAGAAATCGCCCGACGAGTAGTGCGACGACACGGCGTCCATGTCGCCGTCGCCCTCGAGGTCGGCGAAGTGCAGCGACGTCGGCCACGCGCCCGCCGGGAGCTGTCCGGCGATGGTGAACGCGCCCGTGCCGTCCCCGTGCAACCACGTGAAGCTCGTCACGCCCCCGATCTGGACGAAGCCGAGGTCGACGTGGCCGTCGTTGTTGATGTCGGCCGAGCAGGTGGCCCACGGGTTGCCGCCGATGTTCACTGGTGCGCCGTGGGGAGCGAACGTGCCGTCGCCGTTGCCGAGCAATACGTGCACGTTGGCCGGGCTGATGCTGCACCCTGCAATGTCCCACCAGCCGTCACCGTTTACGTCGACCACGTTGATCTCGGCGCCGGGCTGGCCGTAGGCCGTGGACGGCAGGAAGTTGCCGGTGCCGTCGTTCAGCCAGACCAGGGTGTCTTGGCCGTTGCCCGCGGCGAGGTCGTAGGCGCCGTCGCCGTTGAGGTCGGCGGCCTGGATGCTCCTCACGAACGCGTTGGCCGCCAGCGCGACGGGCGGCAGGTAGTTGCCCGCGCCGTCGTTCATGAAGATCGACACGTTGCCCGCGATGTAGTCGCCGGTGACGAGGTCCATCCAGCCGTCGCCGTTGAAGTCGGCGCTGTCGTGCGGGCTCGGCCAGTTGTAGCCGTCCGAGATCAGGGTCATCGGCCCGACCGCGCCGCAGCCGTCGCTCTTGAAGACGCGGATGTCGTGGCTGATCTCATTGATCGCCGTGACGTCCGGGACGCCGTCGCGGTCGACGTCGCCCGCGTGGATGCCATACGTCCCGATCACGCCTTCGCCTGGCATGCGGAAGTTGATCGTTCCGGTGTGCTGGAAGCTCCCCGAGCCAGGGTTGCTCGCGACCGACAGCTCGAAGTGGTAGCCGCCGAGCAGCGCGTCGCCGTTGGCGGCGGTGATCGTGTCGCGCAGGTCGACGCGCAGGCAGTCCCCGAGCAGCAGCGGCAGCTTGGGCTGGAACGTGACCACCGTGTGGGTGGCGTCGAGCTGCACCGTCCCGCTGACGACTCCCGTCCACGAACCGAAGACCCCGACGCTCTGCGTCGTGACGGTCGCCGGATCGACCGCCTGCGCGAACGTCACGCGCACCGGGTCGAACACGCCGAGCTTGCCGTAGGCGGCGGGCTCCGTCGTCTGGACGGTGAGACTGGCTTGCGCGGACAACAAGCCCGCGAGGGACACGATCGAGAGGCTGGTGCGCATGGATCCGAAACGAAGTGGACGAACAATCATAACATGCTTGTTTGAAGCTTCTTGTGCGCGATGGCGTAATGCGTCTCAGCGCCCGTCCGAAGCGTCCATGGCAGCGGCGGTTCGGCGAATGCGCTCCGTCGTGCTAGCCTCCGCGCCGTGACGACGAGGCTCGCGATGTGGCTGCTGGTGCTGGTGCCCTGGGCCTGCGGCGCGCCCCCGCTGGAGCCGAGCGCGGCGCGCCCGGGGGACCGCGTCGGCACCTACGACGGTCGGGCGGTCGCCGTCGCCTACGCCAACGGTCCGCTGTTCGCGGCCCGGATGCGGGAGCTGCGCGAGGCCCACAACGCGGCAGAGGACCGGCAAGACGAGGCGGAGATGGCCGCGCTCGAGGCGCGCACCGTAGCCCAGCAGCAACGCTTCCACGCGCAGGCGTTCGACGGCGCGGACGTCGACGACATCCTCGAGGTCGTCGCCCCCCAGCTCGCGGGCCTTTGCGCTTCTGCTGGCGTCGTCCGGCTGGAGAAGGTCAACCTCGCGCGACGGGACGGCGTCGTGACGGTGGACGTGACCGATCGGCTGGTCGATCTGTTCGAGCCCAGCGACAAGGGTCGGAGGTGGATCCAGGACCTGCGCGCGCGGCCGTTGCCGCGCTGACCTACCGGTAGGATCGGCGCGGCGCTACGCTGCTCGGCCTCATGCGCCTCAGCCAGATCCTGATCCAGACGCTCCGCGAGGACCCCTCCGACGCCGAGATCCCGAGCCACAAGCTGCTCGCGCGCGCCGGCTTCATCGTCAAGACGGCCGCTGGCGTCTACACGTATGCGCCGCTGATGTGGCGCGTGGTGAAGAAGTTCGCGCAGATCGTGCGCGAGGAGCTGGACCGGGAGGGCGCCAACGAGGTCATGCTGCCGATCATCCAGCCCAAGGAGCTGTGGCAGGCGAGCGGCCGGTGGGATCGCTACGTGAGCGACGGGATCATGTTCACGCTGAAGGACCGCAAGGGCTCCGACATGTGTCTGGGCCCGACGCACGAGGAGGTGATGACCGACTTCGTGAGCGCCCAGGTCAACAGCTACAAGCAGATGCCGGTCAACTGCTACCAGATCCAGGACAAGTTCCGGGACGAGATCCGGCCGCGGTTCGGGCTCATGCGCGGGCGGGAGTTCATCATGATGGACGCCTACTCGTTCGACGCCGACAAGCAGGGCCTCGACGTCGCCTACCAGAAGATGCGCGACGCCTACTGCAGGATCTTCGAGCGCTGCGGCGTGGACTACACCGTGGTCCAGGCCGACTCGGGCGCGATCGGCGGTGCGGGCAGCGAGGAGTTCATGGTCATCGCGGACAGCGGAGAGGACGCGATCCTGTTCTGTCGCGAGAGCGGCTACGCGGCCAACGTCGAGAAGGCGAGCAGCCGGCTGCCCGCGGCGCCGGACGGCGGCGAGGTCGCGCCGCTCGAGAAGCACGAGACGCCCGGCGTGAAGACCGTCGCCCAGCTGGAGGAGTTCTTCTCCGAGTGGCCGGCGGGCAGGATGGCCAAGACGGTGCTCTACAAGGCGACCTTCGCCGAGTCGGAGCAGGTCGTCGCGGTGATGCAGCGCGGTGACCTGGAGATCAACGAGGTCAAGCTGGTCAACGCGCTCGATGCGCTGCACGTCGAGCTGGCGACGGACGAGCAGATCCAGGCAGCCGTCGAGTTCATGCTGCCCTGACGCCGACCTGCTCTGGTCGATCATCACCCCATGGCCCTGACCCGACCGGCGCTGCTGGCCGGTCTGTTGTGCCTGGCTGTCCTGGCCG
>CAZTQF010000459.1:0-3275 GCA_964615255.1 uncultured candidatus Brocadiaceae bacterium
CCGTCGAGGACGTGCACTTCCACGAGGTCGGCGCCGAGGACACCATCGTCGACGTCGTCTGCGCGTGCCACTGCGTGCACCAGCTCGGGATCGAGCGGATGTACGCCAACGGGATCGCGGTCGGCTCAGGCACGGTGAAGGCCGCGCACGGCGTGCTGCCGGTGCCGGCCCCCGCGACGGCGGCGCTGCTCCGCGGCGTGCCGGTGCGCACCGGCGGCCTGCGCGGGGAGCGGACCACGCCGACGGGCGCCGCGCTGCTGCGCGAGTTCTGCGTCGGCTTCGACGAGGCGGTGCCGCTGCAGCTCGCCGCTATTGGCTACGGCGCGGGCACGCGCGACGACGCGGACGTGCCCAACCTACTGCGCGTGATGGTGGGGGAGGCGGTCGCCCCGACCTCGGCCGTGGACCTGTGCGAGCTCTCTTGCCAACTGGACACGGCGACCGGCGAGCAGGTCGGCTGGCTGCTCGACGCGCTGCTGCAGCGCGGCGCCGTAGACGCGTTCGCGACGCCTGTCACGATGAAGAAGGGGCGACCGGGCGTGCTGCTGACCGTGCTCTGTGAGGACGCGGCGGCGACGGCGCTCACGGACCTGCTGCTCGAGGAGTCCTCGTCGCTCGGGGTGCGTCGGCATCGCGTCGCGCGCACGGTGCTAGAGCGGTGGCAGGAGACGCGCGCGACGGCGCTGGGAGAGGTGCGCTTCAAGGTCGCGCGGCTGCCGTCGGGGGAGCTCGTGGCGCGTCCCGAAGACGCCGAGGTGCGTCGCCTGACCGAGGCGCACGGGCTGGGCCGCGCCGAGGTGCTGCGTCGGATCCGAGCGGGTTCGTAGGAACCTCGAGCGGCCGGCGCCGTAGCAACGCGCCTGCTGCCTGCTCGCGATCTCCGCTCATGACGACGTCTCCGCGCCCCGCTCTCTTCGCTGCCGCCCTCGCGTTCACGGCCTGCGCAGCCGTCGCCCAGCACGGGGTCGCTGCGTATCGCGTCACCTACCACAGCTCGTGGAGTCCTGTCACGCACCCGACGGCCTTCCCGTCCCATCCGCACTACTCGCCGCTGGTCGGCGCGACCCACGACGGCTCGGTCACGGTCTGGGAGCCGGGCGGGATCGCGACGCCGGGCCTCGAGCAGGTCGCCGAGGTGGGCGACGCGACGACCTTGGCGCAAGAGCTCGCCCAGCACGTGCAGGCGGGCGCCGCCGCGCAGGTGCTGAACTACGGCTTCGCGGGCGCCCTCGGCGCGTCGCCCGGCTCGGTCAGCGTGACCTTCGTGACGACGCCGGACTCCGCGCAGCTGAGCCTCGTCAGCATGCTCGCGCCGAGCCCCGACTAGTTCGTCGGCCTGCACGGCGTCGAGCTCATGCACGGCGGCGACTGGGTCGAGTCTCTGACCGTGCCGGCGCACGCCTACGACGCGGGCACCGACAGCGCGGCAGCTACCTCTCGCCGGACGCCGACGTCACGCCGCACCTGCCGATTGCCCGGGTGACGACCCTCAGCGGCCCGTTCGCCAGCGCCTCGACCCAGGTCGGGACGTTCACGATCCAGCGGCTGCACAGCACGCGGGTCTACGGCTGCGCCAATCCTGCCGGCAGCCTGAGCGTTTTTGGAACCGCGCGCCTCGGGCAGTCGCTGCAGCTGACGCTGGCGGACCCGACGCTGCTGTTCCCGACGCCGGCGGTCACGGCGCTGGCCCTGTCGACCACGCGCGCCACCGGGGCCCCGTGCGGGCCGCTGCTGCCCGGCCGCGGGATGGTCGCCGGTCAGCCCGGCGAGCTCTTGATCGGCGCGGTCGACGCGACGCTGCTCGGGCCGCTGTTCGTGGGCGGGACGACGACGGTCGCGGCGCCGATCCCGCCGCACGCCGCGCTCGTCGGTCAGTCGTTCTATCTGCAGGGCCTGTTGGCAGGCGGCCGGATCGGCCTGACGCGCGCCGTCGCTGTTCGGGTCGGGAGCTAGCAGCGGCGACCGAGGGTTGCGCGAGACGCAGCGCGCACCTCCAATGCCGCCATGCACACGCCCTCGCTCGACCGCCGCGGGTTCCTCGGCGTCGCCGCCGGTCTCGCCGGCTCCTCGCTGCTCGCGTCGTCGCCGCTCAGAGGCCTGCTTGCCTCGCGCAAGCCGCTGTTCGAGATCAGCCTCGCCGAGTGGTCGCTGCACCGCGCGCTGCGCAAGGGCGAGCTGACCAACCTCGACTTCCCGAAGAAGTCCCGCTCGCTCGGGATCTCCGCGGTCGAATACGTCAACTCGTTCTTCAAGGACAAGGCCAAGGACGCGAAGTACCTCGCAGAGCTCAACAAGCGCTGCGACGGCGAAGGCGTCAAGAGCCTGCTGATCATGTGCGACGGCGAAGGCGCGCTCGGCGCCAAGGACGCCGCGCGCCGCACCCAGGCGGTCGAGAACCACCACAAGTGGGTGACCGCGGCCAAGACGCTCGGCTGCCACTCGATCCGCGTCAACGCCAAGAGCCAGGGCAGCTACGAAGAGCAGCAGAAGCTCGCGGCCGACGGCCTGCGGCGGCTGTGCGAGTTCGCCGACACCCACGGCATCTACGTGATCGTCGAGAACCACGGCGGCCTGTCGTCCAACGGCAAGTGGCTCAGCGAGACCCTGAAGATGGTCGACCACCCGCGGATAGGCGCCCTGCCCGACTTCGGCAACTTCAACCTCGGCGGCGGCAAGCAGTACGACCGCTACCGGGGCGTCGACGAGCTGATGCCGTTCGCGCAGGGGGTCAGCGCCAAGTCCCACGACTTTGACGACTCGGGCAACGAGAAGCACACCGACTACGAGCGCATGCTCGAGATCGTGGTGAACAAGCACGGCTGGCGCGGGCACATCGGCGTCGAGTTCGAAGGCGGCGGCAGCGAGGACGCCGGCATCCAGAAGACCAGGGCGCTGCTCGAGCGCTGCCGCGATCGGCTGGCTGCGGCGATGGAGAAGAAGGCCGGCAAGTGAACGACCGCCTGCAGCACCTGCCGACCTACCCGATGGTGCAGCTCGCGGCCTGGAGCCGGGAGATCGTCGACCGAGGCCAGGACCTGCTCGACTTCGGGACCGGCGACCCGCGCGAACCGACGCCTGCGATCCTGCGGCAGGCGATGATCGACGGCGTCGACGAGGTCAGCCAGTATCCCCCGACGCCGGGGACCCAGGGCCTCCGCGCGGCCGTGTCCGGCTACCTGCAGCGGCGGTTCGGGCTGGCGTTCGACCCGGACGAAAAGGTCGTCGCGACGTTTGGCAGCAAGGAGGCGCTGTTCCACCTGCCGATGACGTTCGTG
>CAZTQF010000460.1:0-3269 GCA_964615255.1 uncultured candidatus Brocadiaceae bacterium
GCCTCGCGGACCCGCTCCGTGCTGCGGTCGAGCAGGGCTGCGGCGTCCAGCGTGAGCGAGAACGACCTGCTCCGGAGCGAGACGAGCACGCCGTCGACCAGCATGAGGTTACCCGGCTGGTAGCCGTTGGCCTCGATGACCGGCAGGTCGGGGCGCGGGTCGCCGGCGCGGTCGAACGCGAGCACGCGGTCGCTGGTCGGGACGTAGACGTGCTCGGCGGTCACCGCCGGACGCGCCGGGAGCCCGAGGCCGCGACGATCCCCGAGCGCCTCGGGGAGCACCAGCTGACGCACGACCGGGCGGCCGTCGAACGCGGTGGTCGGCCGCGCCTTGACCGCGACCACCCCGGCGCCTGCCAGGAGGAACTCGCCGCCGATCGCGCCGCAGAGCCACTGCACCCGGTTCTCGACGCGGCCGATCCGCGCGTCGTAGGGCACGCGCCACAGCACCTCGCCGCTCTCGGCGTCGAGGCCGAGCGCGAACTGGCTGTCGAGCGGCGTCACGCAGACCACGCCGTCGGTGACGACCGGCGCGTTGTTCGAGAAGTAGACCTGTCGGTCGGCCTGACCGTGCAGCATCGCGCGCGGCATCCGGACCACGTCGTAGGAGGTGATCCAGCGGGCGCGGCCGGTCAGGGCGTCGACGGCGAACGCGACGCCCAGGTTGGTCGCGCCATAGATGACCCCGCGCTCGATCGACAGCGGCGACGACGCGAACTCCGTCCGGGCGTTGCCGAACATGTTGACGTCCTGCTGGCTCGAGCAGACCAGGCGGCGCCACTTCAGCTCCCCAGAGGCGAGGTCGTAGGCAGCGACGGAGAACGCGATCGCGCCCGAGCGGTCGTGGATCGGCGCGTAGACCGTGTCACCGGCGATGACCGGGGGGCCGCACGAGTCGTGGCCGCGGTAGCGCCGGGTGCGCGGCCCGTCGAGCTCGTCGAAGTGCCGCCAGAGCACCTTCCCGGTCTGTCGCGAGAATGCGAACAGGCGCCGCTGCGGGATCTTGCTCATGATCCGGAAGTTGCCCTGGAAGTTGACGTTGGCGCCGGTGTCGGGCACCTGGAGCGCGCAGACGACCACGTCGTCGCTGACCGACGCCGCGAGCACCATGTCCTGGTTGATGGTGTCGCTCGGCGACGAGCGTCGCCCCCTGCGGCCGCGCCGCCACGGGTCCGGGGCGCGCTCGCGGTCCCAGTCGTCCATTCCGAAGTCACGCAGCGGCGAGACGGAGACCCAGCGCACCGTGCGGCTGAGGGGATCGAGGGCGATCAGCTCGCGGCCGTTGGCGACGAACAGCGCGTCGAGGTCCCCGACCGGGAACATGGCCAGCTCTCCCTTGGCCCGCCGGTCGAACCCCGGTGACGGGATCTCCTCGCGCCAGAACGTCGAGGGCGCGCCGATCGGCTCGTCCATCGGGGTCTCGCCCGAACGGCCGCCCTGGATCGCCGTGCGCCGCGGCGTGGCCGGCGGGATCGCGGGCAGCACGTCCGTCGCCGCCGCTCGCAGGGTCGCGTCGCGGGCTTCGACGGCGGCGCTCGCCGGATCCACCAGCACGCGCGCGACCTCGAGCCGGTCGGCGACTCGGCGCTCGTCGCGGCTGCCGATGGCCGCGGCGTCGAGCGCGGCGCGGAAGTGCCCGCTCGCGCCGAGGCCGTCGCCCTGCTCGAGCGCGCGGTCTCCGAGCAGGAGCCGCGCGGCGAGGCCGCGGGACGTGGTCGGGAACCGGTCCGCCAGCTGCTGCAGGCGCGCGGGGGAGAGGTCGGTGAGCGGCCCGCTCATCAGCTGGCCTGCCTCGCGCGCTGCGAACTCCTCGTAGAGCTCCTTGGCGGCGGGGGACATGTTCGCGAGCACAGAGACGACCGCGCTGCGGGTCCCGAGGTAGCGGCCGGGCGCGACCGGCACCACGCCGCCGGGGTCGACCCGCAAGAGCTCGTGCAGGCGGCGGACGGCGTCGTCGTGCTTGCCTTCGGCGAGCTCTCCGATGGCCGTCTCCAGCGTGTGGATGTCGTCCTGCGAGCGCACCAGGGAGAACAGGTTGTCGTTCTGGCTGGTCGCGAAGTCGATCGGCTTGGGCACGCTGCGGACCGGATACCACTGCGCAGCAGCGGGGGTCGCGACCAAGACGGCGGTCAGCGCGCGCTTGATCCAGCTCGTCGTGCTCCGGTTCATCGTTTGCCTCTGTTGCCTGTTGCTCGGTTGCGGGGGTCGCTGTCGACGGTCGGTTCAGATCAAGCGGGCCCGCTTGCGCAGCAGCCACTCGGCCCCGAGCGCCGTCAGCACGGCGATCAGCGACCACCACGTGTCCCACACCGGCCGCGTGCGGGTGTCCTCGCGGGTCTCGTAGGACTTACGGTCGGCGAACTCCGCGATCAGGTCGGTCGCGTCGCCCAAGAACACGTAGCGCGCGCTGCTGTCCGCGCCCCTGCTGGCTGCCGCGATGCTGCGGAGGCTGTCGGCGTCCTGGCTGGAGTCGGCGAGCTCCTGGTCGGGGATCCGCACCAGCAGGTCTTCGCGCGCGAGCACGACGTCCGCCGGGTTCTCGTTGGCGAACGCCAGGAAGCGGAACGCGCCGGGCTGCGGCATCGTGAAGCTCGCCTGGAACAGGCCCGGCTCGCCGGGCACCGACCGCAGCAGGCGCTTCTCCGGCTCGCCTTCGGCGGCCTGCAGGAAGATCGACTGCTCGTCGGCGATCTTCGGCTGCAGCTCGCTGTCCGCAATCCGCAGCTGCACGCGGACGCGGTCGCCGGTCTCGCAGAGCGCCTTGTCCAGGGTCAGCTCGATCAGGTCGTTGCGTCGCTCCAGCCGGCCGCGCGCGAGGTGTCGGACCACGTTGCGCCAGAACGCGTCCATGTAGAGCTCGGCGTAGGGGTCGCGCCACCGCCAGGTCTCGTCGGTGGCGAGGAAGAACGTCGTGCCGCGCGGATACGGCGCCGTGACCGCGATGGGTCGGTTGCCGTAGGCGTTGCGGTCGGTCGGGTGCCGCAGCAGCACCGTCGCGCCCGGCTTGGCGCGCTGCACCGGGTGGTAGACGTAGAAGCCCGGCAGCCCCTGCTCCCAGAGCCGGCGGTTGAACGCGGCGTCACGCTGGAGCAGCAGGATCTCGTGTGGGTTGAGCGGATTCTCGAGCACCGGGCGGAACTCACGGTCGCGCGACGGGCGGTTGTTGGCCAGCCAGCTGGGCTCCTCGAGGACGACCGGCAGCAGGTCCTGGACCAGCGTATTGCGATAGCGCTCCGGCATCGCGGCGTCGCCGAAGAGGAACCCGACCCC
>CAZTQF010000461.1:0-3268 GCA_964615255.1 uncultured candidatus Brocadiaceae bacterium
ACCGGGACGGCTGCCGCCCTGCCGTCCGCGAACGCGGCCTCGAGGTCGACGTGCTCGTCTCGCGCGGTGCGCAGCGTGTGCTGTCCTTGCGCGGGGACGGCCGCGTAGCCGAACTCACCGTCGCTGCTCGCTGCGACGTGCCACGCGTCGGCGCCTCCTGGCAGCCTGCAGGCGCCGCCTGCGTCGGTCCGCGTGCGCTGACCGAACCGCTCGGCTGCGTCCCACCGGCTCAGCCCGTCGTCGCGCCGCTCGAACTCGCGGGCCGAGAGGAAGAACACGTCCGCCCCGGCCGCCAGGGCGCCCGTCGAGCTCTGGACGAGCACGCGCGGCCCTGCCGTCGCGGTCGCGCCGCTGCCATCGGTCCGTTCGGGCGCAGGCGCAGAGCGCGACGCTGCCGCGTCACCGTCGGCGCTCGCTGCGGCGGGCGAGGCGGGCGCGAACGTGCTCCCTGCACCGGTGTCTACGACGCCGTCGGACGGTGGCGCCGTCGGCACGTCGGTCGACGACAGCGCCCACGCCGCCACGGCGGCGGCAGCAGCAGCAGCACAGAGCCCGATCAGCCTTCGCACGGCAGCTTTGTACGACGAAGACCGCGGATGCGGGAGGGCGTCGGGACGTTGAGCGGGTAGAAATCGTTCCTGAGACAGAAGTTCGCGGTCCTCCCGGTCAGGTTCACGGGGCGCGGCTTCCGATGATGACGACGATCGATGAGGCGGTTGGTCGCCGGGGTCCCCTGTTTGTCGCGGGCCCGGGCGCGAGCCGCCTTGCGAGGCAACCCCGACGTGATCCAAGCAACGACCTCTCCTTCTCCGGTCGGCCGCAACCTTTGTGGTCGTCTCGTCCTCGTGCTGCTCGCGCTGCTCGCCGGCTGCAGCGGGTTCGAGGACAAGCGCGTCCGTGAGCTGCTGCACGAGCGCGGCTTCGGCTCGCGCGCCGACGGCGAGGCGACGCGTGAGAACTACCTCGGCGGGGCCGACGTGGTGCAGTTCATCGTGCCGCCGGAGGTGCTGCTGCAGCCCGGCGCCGAGCAGCTGTCGCTGCTGCAGACCGCGCAGCCGGTCCAGATCGACGGCACCATCTTCGTGCCGCTGATCGGCCCCGTCTACGCGCTGGGCAAGACCGAGGCCGAGCTCGCAGCGTTGGTGCGCACGCAGCTGCGGAGCGTGTTGAAGTTCGACGTCGACCTGCAGGCGCGCATCGAGGGCACCAAGTACTTCTATGCCGTCGGCGAGGTGACGCTCAAGGGACCGCTGCCGCTGCGCCCCGACATGACGCTGATCGACGCGATCTTCCTGTCGCGCTGGACCGCGCTCGCGAACCTCGGCCGGGTCTTCCTCATCCGCCCGGACGCCGAGCACCCGCTGGTCATCGACGTCAACGTGCGCGAGATGCTCACGACCGGCTACACGGCCGCCAACCTCCAGATGCGCGAGCACGACATCCTGTACGTGCAGCCGACGTTCTTGGGGACGATCGCGCGCGTGTTGGAGCGGGTGCTTGAGCCGGTCGCGCTCGCGGTGCGCACGATGCTCGGCGCGTCCCAGATCACGTTCGCCTACGACATCCTCACGGGTGAGGCCAACGGCAACCGCCTGTTCTTCCGCTTCTGAACGCTCGCGATGCCGACCTTCTCCGCTGACGCCATGGAGCGCGACCGATGACGCAGGCCGAGTTGCCGCAGCTGTCGCTGCAGCGCTACGTCGACCTCGTCAAGCGTCGGCGGTGGCAGCTCGTGCCCGTGTCCCTGCTGGGGCTCGTGGTCGGAGGGTTGGTCGCGTTCTTCATCCCGCGCTACTTCGTCGGCGAGACCCTGCTGGAGCACCAGCAGGTGCCGACCGGTCCGGACGACCCCGAGCACCCGTTCCGCGCGGTCGTTGACACGGCCAAGAGCACGATCCCGCTGGTGGCCGGCGACGCGATCACCGCGCTCCGGTGGCCCGAGGCCATGGGGCTCGACGACTTCGAGCGCGACCAGTTCGAGCGCGACGTCGAGTCGAGGATCTCGGTCATCGAGACCAACGGCGGCGACCGCTCCCGCAGCTACGCCCTGATCAAGGTCGAGTACCGCGACCAGGACGGCGAGCGCGCCGCGGCGTTCCTCAACAAGCTCGTCGAGGTCTGGGGGCAAGCCCGGATCGAGGAGCTGCGGGCGCCCGCCGAGAAGGCGCGGCTGCGCGCGAGCACCCGCGCCGACCGCGTCCGCCGCACGCTCGAGGGCTACATGCGGGAGAAGCAGGACCTCGAGCGCCAGTTCGGCTTCGACCCGGAGACCGACATCAACGTCCAGCGGCTGGAGTGGCCCAAGCAGGAGGCCGCGCGCCGCGACCGGCTCGACGCGATCGAGCAGAGCAAGGAGCACCGCGAGCTGCTGCGCGCTGGCATCGCGGCGGACAAGGCTGCGCTCGCCGACACCCAGGCGCGCGTGCCGCCGGGCGCGACCGACCTGCTCGCCGACGCCGTCCAGGTCAAGGAGGCCAAGCCGCTCATCGCGATGTGGCTGCGGGCCAAGCAGGAGTACGAGCAGACCTACCAGCCCGGCACGTCGCACTACTACAACGCCAAGCGCAAGGCGGAGCTGATCCTCGAGCAGATCCGCGCGCTCGTGCCGCAGCCGCCGGTCGACGCCGACGGGCTGGTGCCCAACCCGGCCTACACCGAGCTGCTCGCCAAGATCCTGGCCGACGAGACCAAACTCGAGGGCCTGTCGGCGAAGATCGCCGCGGCCGAGCGCTACGTCGAGGCGGAGGGCGCGCGGTTCTCGGCGCGGGTCGAGGGCTACGCGATCTACTCGCAGAAGCTGGCCCAGATCAAAGAAGCCAAGCAGGCGAAGGAGGACGCGATGGCAGCGCTCAACGACGCGACCGACCTGCTCGCCAAGCTGCAGCGCGAGCTGCCGGTCCGCACCAAGCGCCCCGCCGTGGTGCCGCCCGCGCCGACCGAGCCCAACATCCTGATCATCGCGCTGATCGGCTGCGTGCTGGGCCTCGGCGCCGCCGTCAGCCTGATCCTGGCGCTCGACGTCCTGCAGGGGTCGTTCAAGACCCTCGACGACGTCGACCGCGGGCTGCCGGTGCCGGTGCTCGGCGGCGTCGCGCACCTCGAGACCGCGTTCGAGCGGGAGCAGGCGGCGCGCGGCCGCCGCCGCGTCGCGGTCGTCTCGGGCGCAGCGGTCGCGCTGCTGACGGTGGTCGTCTCGATCTTCTACTTCGACTCGACGATGCTGCCGCCGGTCGTGCGCGACCTCCTCGCGGTGATCCTGGGGGCGTGA
>CAZTQF010000462.1:0-3268 GCA_964615255.1 uncultured candidatus Brocadiaceae bacterium
TGCGCCGCTCGGAGCTCCTCAAGATAGACGGAGAGCAGGAACAGGCCGCGGCCGCGTTCGCTCTCCAGCGACGGCATGCCGCCGGCGGTCTCGGCCAGGACCGCCGCGAGCTCGACGACCTGGTCAGCGGGCATCTCGGGGTCGAAGAAGTCGATGGTCAGCGCGTCGCCGCGCCCTCGGATGGCGACGCGGAGCTCGGCGCTGCCGCGGCGGTAGGACTCGCCGTGCTCGATCGCGTTGTTGACCAGCTCGTCGACGACCAGCGCGAGGTTGTCGCACACGGCGGGCTGGGCGCCGAGCCCCGCGGCGAGCTCGCGGACCTTTCTGCGGACCTCTCGGAGCACCGCCCCGTCCGGCGGGAAGCTGAGCTGCCCGTCGCTCAATCAACACCCTCCACGACCATCGACAGATCGACCGCCGGCGCCGAGTGCGTCAACGCGCCGATCGAGATCCGGTCCACGCCGCACTCGGCGTAGCTGCGCACGTTGTCGAGCCGGATCCCGCCCGACGCCTCCGTCTCGACCTGCCGGCCAACGGCAGCCGCGCGCTCGCGCACCGCCGCGACCGCACCGGCGAGCGGCGCGCCCGCCGCGAAGTTGTCGAGCAGCACCACGCGCGCGCCGCCGTCCACCGCAGCCACGGCTTCGTCGACCGTCCGGGCTTCGGCGATGACGGGACGCGCGTGCCCCGCACAGCAGGCCTTGACCACGTCTGCGTAGGGCGTCGGCCGCGCGAAGCCGAAGTGATTCTCCTTGAGCAGGACCTGGTCGAAGAGCCCGATCCGGTGGTTCTCGCCGCCGCCCGCGACGACGGCCGCCTTCTCGAGGTGCCGCAGCCCGGGCGTGGTCTTGCGCGTATCGAGGATCCGCGCGCCCGTGCCCGCGACGCGGTCCACGAACGCGCGCGTGCGCGTCGCGACCCCGGAGAGCCGCTGGAGGAAGTTGAGCGCCGTGCGCTCGGCCGCGAGCAGCGGCGCCATGGCCCCCTCGAAGCGCACCACGCAGTCACCGGGCGCCATCGCGGCGCCGTCCTGCATCTTCGCCTCGAACGTGACCTGTGCATCCAGCAGCCGAAACGCGAGCGCCGCGCACTCGACGCCGGCGAGCACGCCAGCGCTCTTGGCGCGGATCTCGCCGCGGCCGCGCTGCGCGCTGGGGAGCGAGAGCGCCGAGGTTACGTCGAGCGCGACGGCGAGGTCCTCGGAGCCCAGATCTTCGGCGAGCGCCCGCTGGACGATCTCGCGAGGGTCTGCGCCAGCGCTGCTCATGGGCAGCGGAGCCTACCCGAAAGCCTGCGCGGGCGCATACCCACGGCCGCAGCGGCTCGGGGCACTCAGAAGCATACGTGCGGCCTCAGCTGCCGGAGCATGTCCGGTCCGAACCCGTCGACGCGCAGGAGGTCCTCGAGGGCGAGGAACGGCCCGCCGCGGAGCCGCGCGAGCACCAGCGCCTCGGCGCGACGCGGGCCGATGCCAGGGAGGACCTCGAGCTCGGCTGCGGACGCGCGGTTCAGGTCCAGCCGGCAAGGCTCGACGGACAGGCACGGCGGCGGCGTGACGACGCCCCGGTAGAGCGCCCGCACCGAGAGCAACAGCACCGCCGCCGCCCAGAGCACGAGCAATCGGCGCGTCCGTGCTACCAGCGGCGGATCTGGGTCAGCATCCGCGCTTCCACGCCGCGAGGCGGCGGGTTCGCGCGCGCCCCGTGCACACACACCTCCACCTTGTCGACCAACGCCAGCAGCGCACTGCTCGTCTCGCAACCCTGCTCCTTGGCAAGCACCGGCGCCTGACCCAGCCGCCGGTGACTGACCGACGCGTCCTCCGGCACGGCGCCCAAGTAGTGGATCGGCAGGTTGGCGAAGCGGCGCGAAACGTCAGACATCCGCTCGTACGACGCGGCACCGACCGCATCGTCCCCGACACGATTGACCGCGAGGTGCACCTCCGGCCGCTCGGCCTGGCGCGACACACACTTGATGACCGCATAGGCGTCGGTCAGCGCGGCGATCTCCGGGTTGGTGACCAGGACGACGTGCTGCGCAGCGAGCACCGTGATCATCGACTGCGGCGAGAGGCCGGCGGCGCAGTCGACCAGCAGCACGTCGAAGCTCTTCGCGAGCTGGTCGAAGGCGCTCGCGAGCATCTGCATGTGTCGGCTGCCGAGCTCGGCCAGGCTCGTCAGGCCGGAGCCCCCCGCCACGAGGCTCGGTCCGAAGTCCGTCGCCGTGAGGACCTCCGACGCCGTGAAGTGCCCGTCGAGCAGGTGCTGCATCGAACGCTTCGGGCTGACGCCGAACAGCAGGTGGGCGTTGGCGAGGCCGAAGTCACAGTCGACCACGGCGACGCGCAGGCCGCGGCGGTGCAGCCCGATCGCCACGTTGGTCGTAAGGAACGACTTTCCGGTGCCGCCCTTGCCGCTCGCGAACGCGACCACGGCGGCCTCCCGGCGCGGGGCGTGCGCCGGACGACGGCGCAGCAGCCTCCTCAAGAAGCCGCGCTCCGAACGCTCGGGTTCGAGTTCGTGCTCCGCCACCACAACGCCGGGCGTGACCCCGCAGACGCGCGGCGACCCGTCTGCGCGAGGCAGAGCGGCCGCCACCCCGGAGCGAGGCTGCGCTCCCAGCCGCAGCGCGGCCACGGAGCACCACCAGCCTCACTGTGGAGACGTCGGCTTCGTCACTTCAGCTACGGAACCCTCGGCTTGCGAATCCGTCGACGCGACGGGCTCACCGAGGGCGGAATGTTCTTCGGGCGTCAGCCGCGAGGCCGCGAGGCTCGTGCGCAGGCTCTCGCCCGCGCCTGCGTGCGCGCCCTGGCGCGGCGGAGCGGCCGGCTCGCTGGACGCCCCGTCGGGTTGCGCACGCCCGGCGCCAGGCTCGACGGCGCGCTTTCCGGCGTTCGCGTCGCGGACGGGATCCGCCGCCGGCCGCGCGCTCATGTCGAGCCGCGCGCGCTGGGCGAACGCGCGCAGCAGCTGGTCGCCGAACCGGCGCACGTCCCTCGAGCCACGCAGGGCGAGGACGAGCCCGGTCGCCGAGCGACCGACGACGACGCCGTCCGAGGTGAAGACCTCACCCAGCAGGTAGCCGCTCCAGGTGACGCGGCGCGAGAACCGGTCACCCGTGACCACGACTTCGGGGTCGATGTTGCGGCAGAGCCGGTGCAGCTCTTCCCAGACCTCGAGCTGGGCGCGCGGCACGCAGAACAAAGGGGCCGCTTCGGCGTCGTCTTGTCCGACGCCCACCGGCTGCAGGACGCCGTCGCCGC
>CAZTQF010000463.1:0-3261 GCA_964615255.1 uncultured candidatus Brocadiaceae bacterium
CTTCTCGAAGTGCGGGACCTTCCATGCGCGATCCGTGCTGTAGCGGTGGAAGCCGCCCCCCAGCTGGTCGTGAATCCCGCCGCGACGCATGGCATGCAGCGTCTCGAGCGCCATCCTCCGCGAGCCAGCGTCGTGCTCGAGCAACATGGCGAGGTGCGGGGCCTGCGGGAACTTGGGCGCGAACTGCGGCGGCGCGGCGAACCCCTTTGCCTGCTCGTCGAACCACGACGCCGCCGACGCGGTGAGCCCGTCGAACAGCTGCGCCGTAGGCTCGCCGGGGACGAGCGGCGGCGCGAGCGCGCTCGCGAGGTGATCGCCCAGCTCCTTCGCGCCGCTTACGACCCGCTCCCGGTCCTCTCGCCACGCCTTGACGAGCGCTTCGCACACGCGGCGGAACGCCGGCAGTCCGCGGCTGTCCTCGGGCGGAAAGTAGGTCCCCCCGAAGAACGGCTCCAAGTCGGGCGTGAGCCACGCCGACAGCGGCCAGCCGCCCGGGCGTCCCATCGCCTGCAGGGCCCCCATGTAGATCTGGTCGATGTCCGGCCGCTCCTCGCGGTCGACCTTGATGCACACGAACGACTCGTTGAGCAGCGCGGCGATCTTCGGGTCGGAGAAGCTCTCCTTGGCCATGACGTGGCACCAGTGACACGCCGAGTAGCCGATGCTCAGGAAGATGGGCCGGTCCAGCCGCCGCGCCAGCGCGAGCGCGCGGTCGTCCCACGGCTGCCAGTGCACGGGGTTGTCGCGGTGCTGGCGCAGGTACGGCGAAGCGCTCGCGGCGAGGCGATTGCGGACCTCCTCGCGCGCGGCAGCTTCCCCGCCGGCCTGCGCGGACAAACTCGAAGCCGCGACGATCGACGCCAAAAGCGCTGCCGAAGCGCGCAGCTTCACGCTACTTGTCTCCGCCCGCGTCAACGGGGCGCGCGGTCGCCGCGCTCGCGACGTACTCTTCGAGCGACGACAAGCTGGCCCGCTGGATCTGACGCACCTTCTCCTGCAGCGCGCCGAACCACTTGCTCCAGCGCTCGATCAAGGTCGGCAGGCTGCCGCGCTCGGTCCAGGTGACAGCGACCTCGTCGCCCTGCTCGACCCAGCGGATCTCGCCCGTGAGCTTGCCGCCGGCGCGGAACGAGCCCTCGGTGGTGCCGGCTCCCAGCCCGAACTCCAAGCGGTAGTCCACGCCATCAGTCGCGACCGCGTCGAGCGTGATGACGGCGGCACCCAGCGGCCCGCGCCACTCGATCTGCTGGCCGGCTTCGCCCGCGCCGCCGCGCACCTCGCGCGTGGTCGGGTTGCCGAGCGGCGGGTTCAGGTCGCACCAGTCCGCCCAACGCGACATGTCGACGACCGGCGCTGCCACCTGCGCCGGCGCGGCGCGCATGACCCGGGTGGTCGAGACGGTCCACTCGTCGGCGAGCAGCTGGCCGACGCCGAGGAAGACGAGCACGCTGCCCGCGAGGGAGAAGACCACGGTCCGGAAGACGAAGCTGACGTTGGACATCGACGATCGCCAACTTAGACCGTCGGCGCGCAGGACCCAACCGCGGCGGCGCGAACAATGCTCAGGCCACGGCTGGGAGCCTGCCTCTCCTTGCGGCATGATGCCGCCAGGGTCTCCTGCAGATGCGACCGAAGCTCCACTTGCTGCTGCTGGGCGGCCTCCTGTCCGTGTTCTCCTGCTCGCCCCCGGTCGAGGCGCAGCAGCGCCGACGGGCTGAGCCTGCCGCGGAGTTCCGCGCCGCGTGGGTCGCCACGGTCAACAACATCGACTTCCCGTCCCGCAAGGGCCTGCGCTCGTCGCAGCTGAGGCGCGAGCTCGACGACATCGTCGCGCGCGCGGTCGAGCTGCGCCTCAACGCGCTGGTCTTCCAGGTCCGCGCGGCGGCGGATGCCTTCTACCCTTCACCGCTGGAGCCGTGGTCGGAGTGGCTCACGGGCACCCAGGGGCAGGCGCCCGACGGGGGTTTCGACCCGCTCGCCTACGTCATCGACCGCTGCCACCGCAGCGGCCTGCAGCTGCACGCGTGGTTCAACCCGTTCCGCTGCTGGCACAAGTCGGGCAAGTCGGCGCCGCATCCGACCCACGTCACCCAGCGCGCCCCCCAGCTGACGCGGACCTACGGATCGTACCAGTGGATGGACCCAGGTCATCCGACCGCGCGCAAGTGGACGCTCGCCGTCATCCAGGACGTCGTCCGACGCTATGACGTCGACGGCGTACACATCGACGACTACTTCTATCCCTACCCCGAGAAGGGTGCTCCCTTCCCGGACGACGCGACGTGGGAGGCCTACCGCGCGGGCGGCGGGCAGTTGGAGCGCGACGACTGGCGCCGCGCCAACATCGACGCGTTCGTAGAGCGATTGTACCGCCTCGTCCACGACGAGAAGCCCTGGGTGATGGTCGGCATCAGCCCGTTCGGCATCGCGCGCCCCGGCGTGCCGCGCGGCATCGAGGCCGGCCTCGACCAGTACGCGCAGCTGTACGCCGACGTGCCGAAGTGGCTGCAGCGCGGGTGGTGCGACTACCTGACGCCGCAGCTCTACTGGCCGATCGACCAGCGCCCGCAAGCGTTCGCGGTCCTGCTCGACTACTGGCACGCCCAGAACACCCGCGGACGCGCGATCTGGCCAGGTCTCTACACCAGCAGGATCCGGGACGGCGGCAAGAACGTGCGCGCCACGGAGCTGCGCGATCAAGTCCAGCTGATCCGGCGCGCGGACGCGGTCAGGCCGGGCGCGGTGCACTTCTCGTTCCAGGCGCTGCGCGGCGACCACCGGCTCGTCGGCGAGCCGCTGCAGCGCGAGACCTACACGCGGCGGGCGACGGTCCCGAAGCTGCCGTGGATGGGATCTCGCCCCGCGCGACGCTGAACGCTGCGCAGGGCCGCCAGGCACGCATCAGGGCCGCGAGCGGGCTACACGAACCCGGCGATCGCCATGTCGTCGTCGTAGGGCTGCATCTGCACCTCGCGCAGCTGCCAGGCCTCGGCCATGAACGGCCGCCCGTCGCCGCCGACCGGCGTCGGCGCGCCCTGGCCGCCGATGATCTTGGGCGCGACGAACGCGAGCACCTGATCGACGGCGTTCCATGCGAACATCTGGGCCACCAGCCCGCCGCCGCCCTCCACCAGCACGCGCCGCAGCCCGCGCCGCCTGAGCTCCTTGAAGGCGCGCCCGAGGTGCAGCCGCCGCGGCCCCTCTGCGGTCGGGATGTGCAGCACCTGCACGCCCAGGTCCTGGAGGTGACCGCTCCGCACG
>CAZTQF010000464.1:0-3249 GCA_964615255.1 uncultured candidatus Brocadiaceae bacterium
GGGCAGCCACACGTCCGGCGAGGACAGGCGCCGCGCCCGTAGGCGGGTCGCCTCCCTAGTCCTCGCCCTGCCAGAGATCCTCGACGGACTGCCGGCGACGCACTTCGAGGACCTGGTCCCCGTCGACCAGCAGCTCTCGCTGGTCTTCGACGCGACCATGGCGCTCGAGAGCTTCGGCTACGCCGACACCTGGCTGCGCGTCAGCGGCTCGACGACGGACGTGCCGCTGGACTTCGCGCCCGGGCCGGGCGGCCGCGTGACGATCACGCCGCAGGCCCAGCTCGCAGCGGAGACGGACTACACATTTCAGATGTCGGCGCTGACCAGCGACGTCAACGGCCGCATCCTCGACCGAACGACCTCGTTCTCGTTCCGCACCGTCGACGAGGTCCCGCCGAACGCGACGGGCCTCGACGTCGCCGCCAACGCGACCGGCGTCGACCGGCGCGCCAGCTTCACGGTGCACTTCGACGAGGCGATCGCGCAGGCGAGCATCACGGACCAGACGGTGTATCTGCGCGACGTCTTCGGCGGCCGCTACAGCTGTGACGCCACTGCGACCGGCGACGACGTCGTGCTCGATCCCCACGCGGATCTGCCCGGGGATCGCCAGTTCTTCGTCGTGGCGACCACGGCCCTCGAAGACCGCGCCGGCAACCGCCTGGCCGCCTCGTTCCAGTCGTCGTTCACGACAGCCGGGGACGGAGACGCCCCGAGCACGACCGGCGCCTGGCCTGCGAACGGCGCCGCTGGGGTGTCGCCGGCCGTGCAGCCGACGTTCACCTTCGACGAGTCGATGGATCCTGCGACCGTCGAGGCCGCGTCGCTGCAGTTCGAGGACCAGTTCGGCAACATCGTCCCGTTCGCGGTCGAAGCGACCGCCGACCAGCGCACCCTGCGACTGCGGCCGTCGACGCCGCTGCAGCCGCAGCGCGGCTACACGCTGTCCTTCGTGCTCGGCGGTGCGGCGGCGACCGACGTCAGCGGCAACCCGCTGAGCGCGACGCAGGCGCTGACCTTCACCACCGGGACCGACGCCGCCCCCCCGTCGGTCGTGGGCAGCACGCCCGGCCCCGGCCAGGACCGCGTGCCCGGCACGCTCGTCGCCGAGGTCACGTTCGACGAGGCCCTCGACCCTGCGTGGGTCAACGAAGCCACCGCGACGATGCTCGTCGGCGGGCAGCCGTGGGCGGCCGTCGTCGAATTGAACGCGGACAAGACGGTGCGGGTCACGCCGGTGCTGCCGTTGCCGACCGACGCCGAGTGCCGGCTGGTGCTCCGCGGCGGCCAGGACGGGCTGCGCGACCTCGCCGGCAACGTGCCCGAGGACACGACCGTGACGTTCACGACCTCGAGCGACAGCGAGGCGCCCGACGCGCTGCTGCTGCCGCCCGACGGCGCCACCGGCGTGGCCTGCACGTCGCGGCTGAGCGTTGTGTTCGACGCGCCGATGGACCCCGCGACGCTGAACGCGTCGACGCTGCTGTTCACCGACGACCTCGGGGCCCCGCTGGCCGGCGACCTCACCATCAGCGGCGGCGACCGCGTCGTGACGTTCACGCCGGCTGAGCCGCTCGACGCTGACACCTACTACCGCGTCCGCATGGTCGGCGGCAGCGCGGGCCCGCGCCGGTCGACGGGCAACTGGTTCGACGGCGACCGGGTCTCTCGATTCCGCACCAGCGCGCTGCTCGACAGCCTCGAGCCCACCGCCCGCGCCAGCGTGAACGAGATCCCCGAGATCCGCCGCAGCGGCCTCGTGCTGCCGCCGTCTGGGTGGACGGTCACCGTCGACGTGTCCGACGCGCAGGGGCAGTGGGTCGATCCGGGGACCGTCACGCTCGTGCTCGGGGGCGGTCCGTCGCCGGACCGCGAGGTCCTGCTCGCGACCGCAGAGCTCGGCCTCGACACGATCCGGCTGCACGTCCCGGCGTCCGAAGCGCTGGCGGCCGGTAGCTGGAGCATGACCGTCGAGGTGCAGGACCTCAGCGGCAACGTCGGCCGCTCCAACATCATCCCGTTCCAGGTCGACGACCGCTCGGGCGCGGCCATGCCCTTCGAGCGGACCCAGGTCGTGTGGATCCGGACCGACCTCGACCGCGACAACAACCAGCGCAACGACTTCCTGGACGACATGCTCCGGCTCGGCCTCGCCGCCGAGGGCGACCCGAGCGGCGCCAACGGCTGGCTCGAAGAGGTCCTGCTGCAGGGGATCCTGGCCCAGGCGAACAGGCTCTACTGCCGCGGCGCGCGCGGCGAGCCGCTCGGCCCCGACTCGGTCCAGGTGCGGTTCACGTCGTACGCGCCGATCGCGCTGCAGCACATGCAGATGTCGCTCGGGGGGCTCGACCCCGAGGGCGACCGCACGCGCGCGTTCGGCGACGAGAGCACCGGCGTGCTCGGCCGCGCCTTCTACGACTACTGCAACAAGACCGTCGACGAACGGAACACGACCAGCTCGCCCGGGACGGGGGTGTTCCCGGCCGAGATGTTCCTCTACCAGACGCGGACGCACACGCAGCTCTACCCGGCGTTCGTCACCGCCTTCGCGAGCCGGTTCCTGCCGCTCTGCGCCGACATGGGCGGGACCCCTGCGGGCGCCCACCCGCTCGACGCGACGGTCCTGCAGCCCGGCTTCGACTACGAGGCCGCCAGCGCCGCGGAGCGCGCCCGCTGGAACACGGTGATGGCCGCGATGGACGACTGGGCGACCGTGATCGGCGTCATCCTGGCGCACGAGGTCGGCCACTCCGTCGGCCTCGTCGCGCCCGGCGACATGCCGTTCGGCCTGTTCGGCGACGCGACCCTCCACAACACCTACGCAGGCGCCGCCGAGGTCATGGCCGCGTCGGTCAGCTACGAGGCGATGACCTCGCTCGAGTACCGCTTCCGGGACGTCGACCTCGCCTACCTGCGCCAGCGGATCCTGCTCCGATGAACTCCTCGCTTCGCATGCTCCTCGCGGCCGCGGCCGCGCTGTCCACGGCATCGACCAGCACCTGCCAGCAGCAGGCGAGCACGCTCGCCGCGCTGGCCCGGCGGGCGGACGTGGTCGTCCGCGCGTCGGTCACCTACTCGACGCTGCCGACGCCCGCGTGGCGGCAGGTCGGCCTCCGCGCGGACGAGGTCCTCGCCGGCGACCTCGGCGCGACGTTCGTGCTCACCGAGCCTGCCGGCCGCTGCTGCGGGCGCAGCCTGTTCACCCTGAGCGCGGGCGACGAGCGCGTCCTCTTCCTGCGGCGTGTCGGC
>CAZTQF010000465.1:0-3232 GCA_964615255.1 uncultured candidatus Brocadiaceae bacterium
TTGCGCACCATCCCGATCACGTTCGAGCTGATGGTGCTGCTCTCGGGCCTGACCGCGGTGTTCGGCATGTTCGGCCTCAACAAGCTGCCGCGCCTGCACCACCCGATCTTCAAGCACAGCACGCTGCACCGCGTGACCGACGACCGGTTCTTCCTGTCGGTCGAGGCGACGGACCCCAAGTTCGACAGCGAGAAGACCCTGCAGTTCCTGCAGAGCATCGGCGGCACCAACGTCGAGATCATCGAGGACTGACCGCCATGCCTTCTTTGACCGCCATGTTCCCCAAGAAGACCGTGACCCTGCTCCCGCTGCTGGCCGCGACGCTCGCGCTCGCCGGCTGTGAGGACTTCCGCGGCGTCCCGTCGGAGCGGCCGCCGATCCACCCCGTGCTCGACATGGACTTCCAGCCCAAGGTCCGGGCGCAGTCGGAGCTCGAGTTCGACGGCTGGAAGGACCACCGCGGCGCCCGGCGCCCGGTCGCCGATGCCTTCGGCAGGACGCTGGTCGTGGCCAAGGGCAGCCTCCCGGACGCGGCGCTGGCCCACAAGGACGCCAACGGCCAGTACGTCACCGAGAACCCGCTGTCGCTCGACCACAAGTTCACGGTCCGCGGCAAGGTCATGTCGGCGATCGACCGCGGCAAGGAGCAGTTCGAGATCTACTGCTCGGTCTGCCACGGCTACTCGGGCCTGGGCGGCAACGGCCCCGGCGGGCACGGCGCCGTCGGCCGCCGCTGGCCGGTCGCGGTGCCCAACTTCCACGTCAACCGGACGGACGGGGCGGACAACCGCGTCGCCGAGCTGCCGGTCGGCGACATCTTCGAGACCATCACGACCGGCAAGGGCACCACGATGCCCGGCTACGGCGCTCGCATCAGCGTCGAAGACCGCTGGGCGATCATCCACTACGTCCGCGCTCTCCAGTCCCTCAGCAACTAATGACCGCCATCGCCACTCCTGAGTCGGCCAAGAGCCTCCAAGAGCTCGCGCCCGACATCACGCCGAAGGTCAAGGACGGCGACCTCGCGACGGCCCAGAACGGGCTGCTCGCGGTCGGCGCGCTGCTGGCGGGCCTCGGCCTGTTCAGCTCGCACGGCTCGCTCTCGTACCTGGTCGGCTACATGGGCGTGCTCGGCATCTGCCTCGGCGCGCTGTTCTTCACGATGATCCAGCACATCACCCGCGCCGGGTGGAGCGTGCCGGTCCGTCGCGTGACCGAGAACATGGCCGGCACCCTGCCGTTCATGCTGCTGCTGTTCGTCCCGATCGTCATCGGCTTCGACGACATCTACCACCACTGGACGCACGCGGTGATCGAGGAGGGCCAGCCCGGCTACGACGCCGTCGTCGCGGGCAAGTCGGGGTTCCTCAACACGACGTTCTTCTTCGTCCGCGTCGTCATCTACTTCGCGGTCTGGATCGGCCTCGCGCTCTACTTCCGGGGCCAGTCGATCAAGCAGGACGAGACCGGCGACCCTGCGATCAGCATGCGCATGTCGCAGGTCGCAGCGCCGGGCCTGCTGCTGTTCGCCCTGTCGCTGACCTTCGCGTCGTTCGACTGGATCATGTCGATCGACCCGCACTGGTTCTCGACGATCTTCGGCGTCGCGTTCTTCTCGGGCGCGGTGATGGCCGCGCTCGCGTTCGCGATCCTGCTCTGCATGTGGCTCACCAAGAAGGGCTACTACCAGGGCGCCATCAACCAGGAGCACTACCACGACGTCGGCAAGCTGATGTGGGCGTTCATGCTCTTCTGGACCTACACGAACTTCAGCCAGTACATGCTGATCTGGTACGCGAACCTGCCCGAGGAGACGGTCTGGTACGCGCACCGCATGGAGCACGGCTGGGGCGCGGTCGGCCCGATCCTGATCGTCGGCCACTTCCTGTTCCCGTTCGTGTTCCTGATGTCGCGCAACATGAAGCGACACGCGGTCGCGCTGCCCGCCGGCGCGATCTTCCTGCTCGTCATCCACTGCATCGACATGCAGTACCTGATCCTCCCGTCGGGCCTCGGCGGCCACGGCGAGGACCACGGCGGTGACGGCGGGCTCGCCGCGGCGGACGCCGCCGGCGGCGATCACGCCCACGGCTTCGGCGCCCAGCTGGGCGAATACCTGCACACGATCAGCTGGGCAGACTTCGGCTGCTTCGCCGGCCTGCTGTGCCTCGTCGCGGGCTTCACCCTGCGCAACGTGCGCCGCTCCAACCTCATCCCGCTGCGGGACCCGCGCCTGCGCGAGGCCCTCAACTTCCACAACATCTAGCGCCATGGACCACGCTCCCGGAGCAACTCACGAGGCCATCCCGGTCGACCCCGAGAACGACATCGACGCCAAGTCGGCGACCCGCTGGGTCATCGGCGGGGCGGTCGTCCTCTTCCTGTCGCTCTGGGTGATGGTCCCGATCTTCGTGCAGGTGCAGGACCGCGAGCACCAGCTCAAGGTCAACGACGCGCCGAATACGGAGTTGAACGACATTCTGGCCACCGAGCGGGCGTTCCTCGACGGCGGCAACCCCAAGAACAAGAACATCGACGCGATCGTCGATTCGCTTCGCCGCTGACCTGACCTGTCCTATCCGTCCGCATGTCCCGCCCGCTGTACCTCCTGCCGCAAGCCCTGCTGGCCGCCGCGCTGCTGACGCCGCCCGCGTCCGCGCAGGGTGCCGGCATGGCTCCGACGCGGACCCTGGAGATGACGGACGAGGGCGCGCAGCAGCTGGACAGCATCGGACGCGTGGTCGATCGCGACCTCGAGTTCGTCGACGAGCGCGGCTACCCCTACAAGCTGCAGCAGCTGTTCCCGGGCGAGAAGCCGGTGGTGATGATGCTCGGCTACTACAGCTGCCCAGCGATGTGCGGCCAGGTGCTCGACGCCGTGCTCTGGTCGCTCAGCCAGGTCGAGCTGGAGCCGGACGACGACTACAAGATCCTGACGGTCTCCATCGACCCCAAGGAAGACGCCGGCATCGCCAAGCAGCGCAAGGCCGCGTTCCTGCCGCGCCTGATGAAGACCGGCGGCGACCAGGCATGGCGCGTGCTGACCGGCACCGAGGAGGCCTCGTCGGCGCTCGCCGAGCGCGTCGGCTTCAACTACTACTGGTCCGAGGCGACCAAGCAGTATGCCCACCCGCCGTCGGTGATCTTCCTGACGCCCGAGGGCAAGGTCAGCCGGGTCATCGTCAACACCTACTTCGAACCCGAGGACATGCGCCTAGCGCTGGTCGAGGCC
>CAZTQF010000466.1:0-3223 GCA_964615255.1 uncultured candidatus Brocadiaceae bacterium
GGGTCCGCCAGCGCGCGACCAGCTCGTGGGGGATCGAGAGCCGGTCGAGGATCTTGCCGACCACGAAGTCGACGAGCTCGGTGACCGTGCTCGGCCGCTGATAGAACCCTGGCATGGCCGGCAGCACGACCGCGCCCAGGCGCGTCAGCTTGAGCATGTTCTCGAGGTGCAGCTCGCTCAGCGGCGTCTCACGCGGGACCACGACCAGCGGCCGCCCCTCCTTGATCGCGACGTCAGCGGCCCGCTCCACGAGGTTGCTGGAGAAGCCGTGCGCGACGCGCGCCAGCGTGCCCATGCTGCACGGCACGACGACCGTCGCCCGGATCCCCGCGCTCCCCGAGGCGGGCGCCGCCTCGACGGCCGCGAGGTCGTGCACGTGCAGGCGCGGCCGCAGCTCGGGATCGAAGAGCTGCTCCAGCCGCGGGCGCTCCTGATCGAGGTCGAAGCCGCCCTCGTGGATCAGGACCCGCACGGCCGCCCCGGTCGCGCACAGGTGCACGCTGTGGCCCAGCCGCAGCAGGACCTCGACCAGCCGCAGGCCGTAGGCGCTCCCGCTGCCGCCGGAGAAGCAGACGGCGTAGGTCCCGGGAGCGGGCGGCGACGAGGGTTCGGAGCTCACGGTCGGAGGTAGAAGTAGAGATCGTAGACGGTGTGGGTGTAGACGCAGACGCCGTAGCCGCGCCACCACATCAGCAGCCCGAGCAGGACGCCCGCCATGGTGCGGAACAAGAACCGCCCGCGCTCGAACGGCTCGCCGCAGAGGTGGTGAAACCAGGAGAAGACCAGCGCGCTGATCAGCGCCGCCGAGAGCCCCGCCACCACCCGCGGCAGCCCCCACTCCCGGACGGCCCGCATCCCGAGCCACGTCAGCGCGGACATCAGCCCGAGGCGGAACACCAGCTCCTCGAAGATCCCGGCGCCCAGCGAGCCGACGACGTTCGCCACCATGGGGGTCGTGTCGAAGTCGGACGACGGCGCGCCGATCGACAGCAGGCGGTCGGCAGAGGAGGTCATCGCCGCAGCGATCGGGCCGAGCATGACGCCGTAGACGAGGCCCTCCAGCGCGATCACCGCGACGACGCGCGCCCACGGGACCTTGTGGTGTAGCAGCCACCTCGCGGCCGCGGCGATCAAGAACACGAACGCGACGCTGACGACCAGGTGCGCGCGGCTGCCGAGCAGCGAGAGCTGCTGCAGCAGCAGGACCTCGGCGCCGTTGCGCTCCTCGGGCGCGAGCTGGCTGCGCAGCAGGATGTAGGTGATCCAGAGCGGCAGCACCGCGAACAGGCCGACCGCCGGCTCGCGCGACCAGGAGAAGTAGCCGCCCTTGAGCGACTCGGCCTTCGACTCGCTCTTACGGGACTTCGGCACGGTAGATGGCGGCGATGCCGCCGGAGAGGAGGCGCTGTCGAGGCGCGCGGAGCCCGGCGCGCTGCATCAGCTCGAGGAAGCCCTCGCGCTCGGGGAACGCTTGGACCGAGTCGTGCAGGTAGCGGTAGGCGTCGCTCTTGTTGCCGCAGATCCACTTCCCGAGGCGGGGCAGCACCTGACGGAAGTAGAAGCCGTAGAGCTGCGCGAACACCGGCAGCCGCGGCTTGCAGAACTCGAGCACGACGACGCGCCCCCCGGAGCGGACGACCCGGCCGAATTCACGTAGCGCGACCACGGGCTCGGCGACGTTGCGGATGCCGAAGGCGACGGTGGCGAAGTCGAAGCTGTCGTCTGCGAACGGCAGGCTCATGGCGTCGGCCGCCAGGAACTCCGGACGGGAGGCCTGCGACGGCTGCTTGGCGTGCGTGTGGGCGAGCATCGGCGCGCAGAAGTCCGCCCCGAGCATCGACGCGCCCGCCCGCTGCAGGGCGAAGCACAGGTCCCCGGTCCCAGAGCAGACGTCCAGGCCGCGCTCACCGGCCGCAGGCGCGACCGTCCGCACCGTCGCGCGCCGCCACAGCACGTCGACGCCGAGCGACAGCGCGCGGTTCGCGCGGTCGTAGCCGGGCGCCACGTCGGCGAACATGCGCTGGATCGTTACGGCGTCGGGCATCGTCGATCGGGATCTTGCGCCACGCACAGCGGGATCACAAACGAAGAACGCCCCCCGCCACGATCGTGGCGAGGGGCGCTCTGCGGTCCTCGGGGACGTCCTGCGGCGCGGTCCGCGCCCAGCAGTCGCTACTGCCGCCAGTAGTTCGAGACCACGCGCACGCCCGGGACCGAGATGGTCGCGATGCGCGTGCCCGTGTTGATCTCGAACACGTCCACGTTGCCGACGTCCGACAGCGCCACGAACAGCAGGCGCGGCTGGACCGCCGGAGACGCTGCGCCGCCGACGGTCTTGACCGCGTGCTTGCCCGAGTGGAAGTAGGGCGTCAGCGCGGCGGCGCCGAAGAACGGACTCGCCTGCCCCGGCGCAGCGCCGAAGTTGATCAGGTCGTCGTGCGCGAGGTCGATGATCGAGTTGCCCGACATCTGATCGACGAACGAGCCGGGCGCCGGCGTGCCGCCGATGCGCTGGACGACGGTCCACTCTTTCTGCCGGTAGGTCGGCGGCAGGATGAAGCCGCCCGTAGCCGGGTTCAGCGGCTGCTGGCCGACCGGCGTGCTCGTCAGGTTGAGGCGCGACACCTGGGCGAGGCCGGTCGCGTCCGTGTGCCCGATCAACACGCCGCCGAGCGCCGTGTTGTAGTCGAAGATCATCGCGCGGGCCCGCGGGAAGGACACGTTCGTCACCGAGCCGATGATGTCGTTGAAGCCGATGCCGTTGACGCCGTCAGGGCCCGACTCGTAGATGGCGATGGTGCCGTTCGAGTTGAGCACGTAGGCGTAGTAGACGCCCGACGTGTTGCCGGTCGCCTGGTAGCGCTCGGTCACGACGAGGTCGATCGGCTCGTTGAGGAAGCCCCCGAGCGTGCGGCGGACGGTGAAGTCCAGCGCGCTGATCACCGTCAGCTGGTTGGCCTCGGAAGAGACGCAGAGGATGTCCTCACCGTCCGGCTGCCACGCGATGCCGGTCGGGCCGGCCTGGACGCGGGTCTCCGCGACGACCTGGTGGAAGTTCGAGCTGGTCGGATCGATGTCGATGAACGTGACCGACGAGCTGGCGAAGTTGCTCACCGCGAGGCGCGTCATGTTTGGCGCCACGGCCATGCTAACCGGGTCCGAGAGCTGGATCGTGTCGAGCACCGTGAAGCGGTTGCTGTTGACGATGACCACCTGACGGTTG
>CAZTQF010000467.1:0-3221 GCA_964615255.1 uncultured candidatus Brocadiaceae bacterium
GGCTTCGGGCTCGCCGGTCGCGGCGTGCACGACAAGTACTACGGCACGGAGCTCGACACGATCTTCCTGCTCACCGACGGGTCCCCGACGAAGCCCGACAGCAGCCCCGACTCGACCGAGAAGATCCTCGTCGCGGTGCGCGCCTGGAATCCCCTGAAGCGGATCACCATCCACGCGATCGCGATCGGGCAGAACCTCAACGAGGCCTTCCTGCGTCAGCTCGCCCGCGAGAACGGCGGCGAGTTCAAGCGCTTCTAGGCGGCGCGACGGCCGCTACACTGTGCGGACCGATGGCCCGCACACTCGTCCTCGCACTCCCGTTCGCGCTCGCCGCCGCCGCCGTCGCCCAGCACGGCTCGACCCAGCCGGACCCGAAGAAGCCGATGTTCGTCGCCGAGTCGAGCGACGAAGGCAGCAAGAAGCTGCCGACCATCCAGCTCGCCGAGGGCCTGCGCGCAGAGCTGGTCGCCGCCGAGCCCGACGTGTGCAACGGCGTCGCCTTCAAGGTGGACGACCGGGGCAACATCTACGTCTGTGAGACCTTCCGCGTCCGCGACGGCGTGTTCGACAACCGCAACTACATGCGCTGGCTCGACGACGACCTCGCGGCCTTGACCGTCGCCGACCGGGTCGCCAAGTACCACAAGCACATCCCCGAGAAGGTCGAGCAGCTCAAGAGCTACAGCGAGCGCATCATGCTGCTCGCCGACACCGACGGGAACGGCTCGCTCGACCGGGTCACGACCTTCGCGGAGGGCTTCAACGAGCTCGAGGACGGCCTGATCGCCGGCGTGCTCCCTGTGGGCGAGGACGTGATCACGACGCTGATCCCCAAGGTGTGGCGGCTGCGCGACGAGGACGGCGACGGCGTCGCCGACCAGCGCGCGGTGATGTTCGACGGCTTCGGCGTGCACACGTCGCTGATGGGCCACGACATGCACGGCCTGATCGTCGGCCCCGACCGCCGCCTCTACTTCTCGATCGGCGACCGCGGCTTCCACGTCGAGCACGAGGGCCGGACCCACGCCTACCCGCACGAGGGCGCCGTGCTGCGCTGCGAGCTCGACGGCAGCGACCTCGAGGTCGTGCACCGGGGTCTGCGCAACCCGCAGGAGCTCGCGTTCGACCAGTGGGGCGACCTGATCACCGGCGACAACAACAGCGACGGCGGCGACAAGGCTCGCCTCGTGCAGGTGCTGCCAGGCGCCGACAGCGGCTGGCGCATCGGCTTCCAGTGGCTCAGCGACCGCGGCGCCTGGAACCGCGAGAAGATGTGGCACCCACGCCACCCTGAGCAGACCGCGGGCGTCGTGCCGCCGATCCGCAACTTCGCCGACGGCCCCTCGGGGCTCGCCTACGACCCGGGCGTCGGCCTCCCCGACACCTTCCGGGACTGCTTCTTCCTCTGCGACTTCCGCGGCGCGGCGAGCTACAGCGGGATCCGGACGTTCCGACTCAGCCGCAGCGGGGCCGGGTTCGAGGTCCGCGACCACGACAAGCTCGCGTGGAACACGCTCGCGACCGACGTCGACTTCGGACCCGACGGGTCGCTCTACCTGTTCGACTGGGTGCACGGCTGGTCCAAGACCGGCAAGGGCCGGATCTTCAAGGTCCGCACCCCGCAGATGGCGAACGACTTCAAGCTGCGCAACAGCGCGCGCACGCTCGGCAGCGACTTCTCTGCGTTCGACAAGGCGCAGCTGGGTGCGCTGCTCGAGCACGCCGACCGACGGATCCGGCAGAAGGCGCAGTTCGCGCTCTGTGACCTGGGCGCCACCGACGCGCTGACCGCTGCGACCGCGCAGCGCCGGTCGCGGGTGGCGCGCCTGCACGGGGTCTGGGGCCTCGGCGTGCTGCTGCGTCAGGGCGACGGCGAATGCCGCGCGCCGCTCGCGGGCCTGCTCGGGGACGACGACGGCGACGTGCGCGCGATGGCCGCCCGCGCGCTCGGCGACGCGCGCTCCAAGGACGACGTCAAGCGGCTCGCGAACCTGCTCAAAGACGACAACTCGCGCGTCCGGCGCGAGGCCGCGCTGGCGCTCGCCCGCCTCGGCGCCGACGCGTCGGCCGCGACCGACGCGCTGTTCGCCGCCGCGCGCCACAACGACGACCGCGACGCCGTGCTCCGCCACGCGCTTGTCTTCGCCCTGGGAGAGGTCGCGCCCCGCGCGCAGCTCGTCCGCCGCAAGGACGACGGCCGGGTCGCGGTCCAGCGCGCGGCCCTGCTGGCGCTCGCTCGCCAGGCGGCGCCCGAGGTCGCCGCGTTTCTGACGCACGCCGATGAGCAGCTCCGCTACGAAGCCGCTCGGGCGATCTACGAGACCCCGATCCCCGCCGCGATCCCGCAGCTGGCGCGGCTGGCCTACGACGACGAGCCGGACAGTGACCGCGTCGACTGGCGCGCGGTCAACGCCGCGCGGATGCGCGGCGAGGTCGAAGACGGCGAGGCGCTCGTGCACGTGGCGACCAGCGCCGCGCACCCGGACAAGGTCCGGCTCGAGGCGCTCGACATCCTCGCCGAGTGGCCGCGACCGCACGGGCAGTGCCGCGTGATCGGCAACTGGCGACCCTGCGAGCACTCCTCTCCAGAGATCGTCGCCCAGCTGGTCGAGGCCGCGGGCCCGCTGCTGCTCGGCGACCGCGTCACCGCCGCTGCGGCGGCGCGCGCGGCGGCCAAGCTGCGGCTGACCGGACTCGCCGACGCGCTCGCAGCCCAGCTCAAGAGAGTGGACATGCCCGCCGAGGCGCGCGTCGCCGCCCTCGACGCGCTGGCCGATCTGGACGCGCCGCAGCTCGACCGAGCCATGGACGCCATCGACGCCGACGCCCCGGTCCCGCTGCGCAAGCGCGCGGTCGCGCTGCTCAGCAAGCGCTCGCCGGACAAGGCGGTGCCGGTGCTGGGCACGCTGCTGGAGAACGCGTCGATCGGTGAGCGCCAGGCCGCCTGCGAGGCGCTCGGCGACCTGCAGCACGCCTCGGCGACGGCCCTGCTCCGCGAGTGGCTGCAGCGCCTCGACGACGGCCAGGTGCCCGCGGCAATCCAGCTCGACCTCTACGAGGCCGCGAGCAGGCACGAAGCCCTCCGCGACGCCGTCGACGCGCGCCAGCGCGCAGCCGCCGCGCTCGGCCCGCTCGGCGCGTTCCAGGTCTGCCTCGAGGGAGGTGACGCCCGCAAGGGACGCCGCGTCTTCCACGACGTCGAAGCGGTCCGCTGCACGCGC
>CAZTQF010000468.1:0-3214 GCA_964615255.1 uncultured candidatus Brocadiaceae bacterium
AGGCCCCGAGCGGCTCTTGGCCGGCGTCGACGGGCGACAGACCTACCGTCAGATCGCAGACCAGACGACCTACGGCCTGTTCGAGTGCGCCCGGGCGGCGCGCGAGCTCGTGGCCGCCGGGTGCATCGAACCACTCGCCCCGAACGAGCTGGTGAGGCTCGCGCGGACCTTCGCGGAAGACGGCGAGCCGCAGCGCGCCGTGGTGATGCTGCAGACGCTCGACGACCGGGGCATAGACCTCGAGCCGGCCGTCGTCGGAGAGGTCGCGTCGGTGCTCGAACACGTCGGCGAGCGCAGGCTCGCCAGCGCGCGGCTGCTGCAGGCGGCCCAGAAGAGCGCGAGCGCGTCAGAAGCGCTGCAGCTGTCCCGAGAAGCCGCGCGCCTCGCGCCGCACGACGCGGCGGCGCTGCACTTTCTTCGCAGCGTGCTGCTGGCCCATGACACCGCCGATGGGCGCGAGCTGCACCAGGTGACGCTGGACTTGCTCGACGCCCTCATCGACGCAGACCTGCTGCCGCGAGCGATGCAAATCCTCGCGGAGTGCCTCGCAGACGACGAAGCCGACATCGGGCTGCTCGTCCGACGGGCGCGTGCGCAGCAGAAGGCAAACGACGAGGAGGGCGCGGTGGACACCCTGGTCCAGCTCGCCGAGGCGCACGCGAGCGCGGGCGCGCGCGACAAGGCCGTCGACTCCTACCTCGCCGCGCTGCGCCTGGACGGCTCCCGCAAGGACATCGCGCGCACGGTCGCGGCGATGCGCCGGACGCGCGCCGGCAACGTCGTGCGCTGGGCCGCGGCCGGGCTCGCGGCCCTGATGGTCGGCGCCGCGGGCCTGGTGTGGCTCGAGCAGCGTCACCTCGACGCGGCGACCGCAAAGGCCATGGCGCAGGTGCAAGAGCTGCTCGATGCCGAGGATCGGGGCGGCGCCCGCGCTGCGCTGGAGTCCTGGCGTGAACAGCTCGGCGACGCCGAGGCCATCACGGACCTGACCAGCCGCGTCGAGTTCGCCGAGGCCGCCGAGACGAAGCGACGAGCGCGGGCGCGACGCGCGCAGCTGACGCAGCGCATGAGCGACGCAGCGGATGCGCTCGCTCGCGGCGCGGTGCAGGAGGCGATGCGCATCTACCGCGAGGTGCACGCCGAGGACGAAATGGACCGCGAGGTCGAAGAGATCGCCCACCAGCGCCTTCGGGCGGTGATGGACGAGCTCACGCGGTCCACGAAGACCCTGCTCCACGAGCTGCCGCCTGACCCCGGCGCGCTGCTCGGTCGCGCCGAGGTCGCGCGCAACCTCGCGCGCTGCGTGCAGATCGTGCCGCCGAGGCTGCTGCGCGCCTACGACGAGTTCACGGCCATCTTCGCGAATCATGCGGATCAGGTCCTGCTCCGCGCAGACGCATTCGCCGAGCTCCGCGCGCAGGCCGCACAGCTCGCAGGCGGCGTCGCGACCATCCGAGGGCTGGTGGCCGGGTATGAAGCCGCGATCGCGCAGAGCGACGCCGAGCGACGCCTCGATCCGATGTTCAAGGCAGCGGTCGCACGCGAAGAGGGGCGAGACTTCGTCGGCGCGCTCGCGCTGTATCGCGAGCTGGCCGAGCAGCACACGGGAGCGGCCGAACTGCGGGAGCACTTCCGTGCGCGGGTGACGCGCAACGCAACCATCACCCGACTGATGGCCGCGCTCGCGGCCGCGACGGGCCAGGGGGACTTCTTCGGCGCACATCAGCAGCTGCGCGCGCTGCGAAAGATGTTCCCCGAGGTGCCTTTTGACGAGCTCGTCCGGCTGCCGCTGGACGTGCGAACCGAGCCTCAGGTCGCCGAGGTCTTCGTCACAGGCGAGCCCGCGCGGGTCAGCCCGGTCGTCTTGGAACGCACTCCTGCGTTGGCGTTCGAGGTCACCGTGCGCGCAGAGGGCTTCACCAGCCTCTCCAAGGTCTTCACGGGAGACGATCCAGCGAGCTGGACCGCGAGACTGGCGCTGAAGCCTAGCGGCGTTCGGCAGCACGAGAGCGCCGTCGAGGTCGCCCCTACGACCCTGCCCGGCGGTGACGTGCTGGTCGTCGACCGGGGAGGCTGCGTGACGCGGCTCGACGCCACGCTCCGCGAGGTCCGCTGGCAGTTCCGCAGCGACGACTTGAGCGGTTTCCTCTCGAGGGCGACGCCCTTCGGCGAGCTCGCGCTGGTCGCCTCCTTGGACGGGACCTTGCGTGCGCTGGACCTGGCGACCGGCCGGATCGCGTGGCGACTCGAAGACCTCGCGACCGAGCTCGATCCGGTCCGCATGGGCGACCGCCTGTATGTCGCGACCACCGATGCATGCCTGCACGCGATCGACCTTCAGACGCGCGAGCGCTCGCGCGTCGAAGTGCAGGGGGAGCGGCTCACCGACCTGCTGGCAGCGAAAACCGATCTGCTGACCGTGTCGGTGACCGGGGACGTCAAGCGCTGGTCGACCTCGCTCGCGCCGATGTGGAGCCGCGACCTTCGTGACCACGAAGACGCGCGCGGCGCGGTGTTCGGCGACGTGGTCGTCATTTCGGACGATCAGGGGCACGTGAGCGGAGTCGACCTAGAGAGCGGCGACCTGCGGTGGCGCCGCGACCTCGGCGAGGCGCCGCTCGGCCCCGCCGCGCGGGGCTTGGCCGGCGTGCTGCTGACGACGCCCGGTCAGCTGGTGGCGGTTCGAGCCCGAGACGGCGACATGCAGGTGGTCTCCGAAGGCGCCGAGCCGACCTGGTCTGGGCCAGCGGTGAGACTGGGCGACCGGTTGGTCTGCGCGCGCAGAGACGGGGTCGTGCAAGTGCTCAACGCGCGCTCGGGCCAGCCGCTCTACCTGCTACCCGGCGACTCGCACAGTCGCGTATTGCAGACGTCGGAACAGCTCTTCGTCGTCGACGAGGACCACGAGGTCCGGTGTCACCGTGCCTTGCGCTGACCTTGCCTCGATCTGCCCACCGCCGCCGAGCGTCCCAAGAGTCGGACCTGCCTGGAATCCCGCCTGATTCCGCGGTGCGATGGGTCGAACGACGCCGCGCGCTCACGGATTCGAGCCACGACCGTCGCAACCGTGCGACCGCGCCTTGCTAGAGCGAAGGCAAACGTCGCCGGAGACCTCAGTTGATCCAAGGCGCTGCGAAGCCGTCTCCTTTCGGGACACAAGCCGAAATCGAGTTTCGCCCGTCGCATCGAGGTTGCCGATAGCTGATCTGGCCGA
>CAZTQF010000469.1:0-3209 GCA_964615255.1 uncultured candidatus Brocadiaceae bacterium
CCGCCCCTTGCACGGCATCCCGTTGCGCTCTGCCTCGACCTGGATCTCGACCTCGTCCGTCAACTGCACGCCCCTCAGATCGCCTAGGAGCCGCAGGTTCCGGTAGCCGAGCTGGAGCAGGCGCGCTTCCACGACCGAAACGATCTCCGTCGACGGCGCGCGCGCTGACGCGCCACCACTGGCCTGACCGGGCTCGGGCCGCACCGCGGGGATCTGGACGACCGCTTCTCCGACCCCGCGAGCAGCCTCACGAAGGTCCTCGAGGTCGTCGTGGAGCCGGTCGAGCTGGTCGGAGACCCGGGCGCGCTCTTCGGGGGCGACCGCCGTGGCCAGCGCGCGGACGCGCTCCTCCAGCGCGGCCAGCTTCTGGTCCATGTCCTTGAGCAGCGACAGCTGGCGCAGGTGCTCTTCGAAACGGGCCACGCGCAGGTGCACCAGCACATAGCCCGCGAGCAGCGCGACGAAGAACAGGGTGAACTGCAGCGTGCTCATGCCCGAGAGCGTAGCAGGCGCAGGGGATCAGCGCGACGGCGCGGGGACCTTGCCGGCGTCTCTGCCAAAGACCAGCAGGAAGCCCACCAGCGCGGCCGGACCGAGCAGCATCGAGAGCCACCACCACGACGGGCCGAGCGTCACCATCGGCAGGTAGCCGCACACCGTCGCGGCCCCCATCGTCAGCATGGCGTAGGGGATCTGCGTCTGGACGTGGTGCAGGTGGTCACAGCGCGTGCCCAGCGACGACAGCACGGTCGTGTCGCTGATCGGCGAGCAGTGGTCCCCGAAGATCGACCCCTCCAGGACCGAGCCGATGGTCAGGATCATCAGCGCGGGGCCGCCGAACGCGGACTCGGCGCCGATGGTGTGGGAGAGCACCACGACGTTTGGCAGCAGGATCGCCATCGTTCCGTAGGACGTGCCCGTGGCGAACGCGATCAACCCGGCCAGCAGGAACATCAGGATCGGCAGCACCGCCGCGCTCATCAGGTCGCGGAAGGCGGCTGTGAGATAGAAGGCGGTGCCGAGGTCCTTGCAGGTCTGCCCGATGCACCACGCGAGCATCAGGATCACGATGGCGATCCCGAGGGACTTCGCCGACCGAACCGCGCTCGCGAGGATCTGCCGCAGCGACAAGATCCGCTGGCCAGCTGCGAGCACCGACGCCGTGATCAGCGCCCACAGCGCAGACCACATGAGCGCCTTCTCGGTGGAAGACTGCCCGAGGATCCAGCGTGACCGCTCGAGCAGGCCATCGAGCGTGTCGGGGACCGCGTAGTTCCCAGCGGCGTCGTAGGCGCCGTAGTAGTAGATCAGATAGAGCGTCACCGCGATCAGGACGCCCACCGGCAGGAATCCGTTGCGGGCTCGCAGCGGCGCGCTCGCGGGCGGCTGCATCGCGGCGATCTCGCCGCCCACCATCGGCTTGGCGTCGTCCGCGATCGGCTTGCCCTCCTGGCGTGCGCGCACCTCGGCCTTCAGCATCGGGCCGAAGTCCCGCCGCATGAGCACCGAGAGCCCGATCAGCATCAGCGCGAACAGGCAGTAGAAGCGGTACGGGATCGTCTGCACGAACACCGCGAACGCGTCGCTCGCGAGGTACGGGTCCCCCGCCTCGTTGGTGACGAGCGTGAGCGGCGCGCGGTACTGGGTGATCTCGTAGGCGATCCAGGTGGAGAAGATCGACAGACCCGCGATCGGCGCCGCGGTCGAATCGACGATGTAGGCGATCTTCTCGCGGCTGACCCCGTTGCGGTCGCCCAGCGGCTGCATCGTCGTGCCGGCGATGATGCAGTTGCTGTAGTCGTCGAAGAAGATCAGCAGGCCGGTGAACCACGTGCACAGCTGGGTGCTGACCGGGCCTCGCGCGTACCGGCTGATCCACTGCACCATGCCTTGGATGCCGCCGCTCTTGGACATCACGCCGATGGCCATGAACAGGAACACGACGAACACGATGATCCGCGCCTGGAACCCGGCCCCCGAGGTCCAGACCGGCTCCGTGTCCCCCAGCCCGAGCCAGGTGTGCGGCTCGCCGAGGATATCCCCCCACAGCGTGTCCGCGCCGAGGTGCCAGAGCCCAGTGACGGGCGACAGCAGCGCGTCGGCGAACGTGACCTCGGCGCCCGCAGCGCCGCTCCCCGTCGCCAAGAACCAGGCCGCGCCGGCGAGCGAGCCGGCGAACAGGGACATCACGATGCGCTGCGTCGCGATGGCCAAGATGATCGCGAGGAACGCGGGGATGAGGCTGCCGCGGCTCGGATACGACCACTCGACCGTCGTGTCGCCGAGCGACGCGGCGACGCCGGCGTCGCCGGCGCGGATCGTCAGCGCGACCGGCGCGCGGCTCTCGTCCACCGCGCGCGCGCCGTCGCCGCTGCCGCTCTCGATGGTGCGGGCGGCGGCCCACTCGGCCGCAGCGCGCACGCACTCGCGCGCCTGCGCGTCGGAGACCGCGGCGTCCGCCGGGCTGACGATGTACTGCACGGCGAGCGGCGGGATGGTGCCTCCCTCGACGTAGGCGTTGAGCGGCCCTTCGGCGTCCAGGAGCCACTCGCGGACCTTGAGGGTGCCGAGGTAGGCGCGCCCTGAGGTCGTGTCCGGCGAGGGGATCAGGAAGAACAGCACCGCGAACGCGGCAGCCGTCAGCAAGCGAAGGCGGCGGTTCATGAGAGAGCGGCGCTATCTGAACAGACCGAGCGTGGGCGAGCCACCACCAAGCTGAGGCGCTCGTCGCCGTCAGCGACCGTCGAGCGCCGCTTGCAGCGCGCGAGCGGACGGCTCGTCTCCTGCGCCTCGGAGCCGCGCGCTCAGCAGCCAAAGCCTCGCGAGGCGTCCTCGCCCGGCGAGAGCCGCTCGCAGCGCGCACGCTGCCGCCTCGCGTGGGGACGCATCCACGGGCTCGAGTGCGACCGCGTCCACCGTCGGGAAGCGCTGGCGGTACTTCGACAGCTTCATCCCCTGGCGGCTGAACGCCTTGAGGATCGCCCGGCACGCGTAGGTCGAGAACTTGAACCCGCGGCCCGCGTCGAACTTGTCCACCGCGCGGAGCAGCGCCATGTTGCCCTCGGACACCAGGTCGGCAAAGTCCACCTCGCTCATGCGGGTGCGCTTGGCCATCGCGAGCACCAGCGCGAGGTTGGTCTCCGCGATCTGCTCGCGGATCCGCTCGGCGCGACGGTGCCACCCGAGGATCTCCTCGGCGTGCTCGGGCG
>CAZTQF010000470.1:0-3193 GCA_964615255.1 uncultured candidatus Brocadiaceae bacterium
GTCCGTAGGGAATTCGTAGGGGGTGCGGCGCATGCGGTCCCATAATCGCGCGCGATGAACCCCGAGCTCTACCGCGTCATCCACGTCTCGTGCGCTCTGCTGCTCTACCTGAGCCTGGGCGCGGTCGTCTTCGGCCCGAGAGACGAGAAGCCGTCCAAGCTCGCCATGGCGCTGCACGGCCTCGCGCTGCTGCTGATGGTGGTCGCGGGCGTGGGGGTCGTGCACAAGGACCCGGACGTCGACTGGGGCAACTGGCTCTACGCCAAGATCGGCTGCTGGCTGCTCGTTGGTGCGCTGCCGGTCCTGGTCCGCAAGGGCACCGTCCCGCGCTTCTTCGGGCTGCTGCTGGCCATCGCCGCCGGCGGCGCTGCGGCCTGGCTGGCGATCGTCAAGCCGTTCTGAGGCCCGATGGCGGCTGAGCCCACGGAGGTCCTGCTGCTCGGCCCGGGCCCGTCCCCGACGAGCGCCTACGTGCAGCGCGCTCAGGCGCGCCCGCTGCTCGGCCACCTCGACCCGGAGTTCGTGCCGGTGCTCGACCGCGTGCAGGCGGGGCTCCGGACCCTGTTCGGAACGTCGAACGAGATGACGCTCCCGCTCGCGGGGACCGGCTCGAGCGGCATGGAGGCGATGGTCAGCAACCTGGTCGAGCCGGGCGACCGCGTCGTGGTCGGCGTGCACGGCGTCTTCGGTCGACGCTTCGCCGACTCGGTCCGGCGGGCGGGCGGCGTCGCCGTCGAGGTCGAGGTGCCGTTCGGGGCCTCGCTCGACCCGGACGAACTGATCGACGCGGTCCGCTCCGGTCCGACGCGGCTGTGCGCGGTCGTGCACGCCGAGACCAGCACGGGCGTGCTGACCGAGCTCGCGCCGATCGCCGCGGGCGTGCGTGAGGCAGGTGCGCTGTTCGTCGTCGACTGCGTCACCAGCGTCGCGGGCGTGCCGTTGGACTTCGACCAGCTGGGCGTCGACGCGGCGTTCTGCGGCACCCAGAAGTGCCTGTCGGTCCCCCCGGGTCTCGCCCCGGTCACGTTCTCTGCGCGGGCCCTGGAGCGCGTCCACGCGCGCACGCATCCGGTGCCGTTCTACTTCGACACGAAGCTGCTGACGGGCTACTTCGGCGAGGAGCGTTCGTACCACTACACGGCGCCGGTGAGCATGATCTACGCGCTCGACGCCGCGCTCGAGGAGATCGAGGCCGAGGGGCTGGAGGCCCGCTACCGCCGCCACCGCGAAGTCTCGGCGGCGCTCCGCCGCGGCCTGGCGCCGCTGGGGCTGGAGCCGCTCGTGCCTGCTGCGCAGGCGACGCCGATGCTGACCACGGTCCGCTACCCCGACGGCGTCGACGACCGGCGGTTCCGCGCCCACCTGCGGTCCGCGCACCGGATCGAGGTCGGCGGCGGGCTCGGACCGCTGGCCGGCAAGGTCTTCCGCGTCGGCCTGATGGGGCACGGCGCGCGCGTCGAGAACGTCAGCCGAGCGATCGCGGCCTTCGGGGACGCGCTGGCGGGCCTCGGGCAGAAGCCCGACGTCGGCGCCGCGCTCGCGGCCGTGCATGCTGCGTGACGCGCGGCTAACGTTGCCCGCGAGATATGGACGACACCAAGATCCGCGCGACCATGGAAGCGAGCATCGCGACCAAGCAGCGCTTCCTCGCGGAGAGCACGCCGGCCCTGCAGGCGCTCTGCGAGGCTGCCGTCGCCAGCCTGAAGGCCGGCGGCAAGCTGCTGCTCTGCGGCAACGGCGGCAGCAGCTGCGACGCGGCCCACGCAGCCGGCGAGCTGGTCGGCTGGTTCGAGCACAAGGAGCGGCGGGGCTACGCCGCGATCGCGCTCGGCCACCAGGTCCCGACGCTCACTGCGGTCGCCAATGACGCGGGCTATGAGCACGTGTTCTCGCGCGAGGTCGAGGCCATCGGCAGGCCCGAGGACTTGCTGATCGGGATCACGACGTCGGGCGGCAGCAAGAACGTCGTGGCCGCGATGCAGGCTGCGCGGGCGCTCGGCATGAAGACCGCCGTGCTCTGCGGCGAGCAGCGCGGCGCCACCGCGGACCTGGCCGACGTCGCGGTGCACGTCCCCTCACGGGACACGGCGCGGATCCAAGAGAGCCACCTCGTCTGTGTGCACGTGCTGTGCGCCGCGGTCGAGGACGCCTTCCGCAGCTGAGCGGGACGCCGGCGCCTACTCGGGGCGCTCGCGCACCCGAAACGCCGCGCTCCAGACGCCCGGGAGCTGCTCGTCGGGGTGCATGGGGCCGTTGACGTCGACGGCCGCGGCCGCTCGCGACGCGGCGCGCGCGAGCACGGGGGCGGGCCACGCTTCTCGGGGCCTGCCCGCGAGCTCGACCTCGCCGCGGGGGTTGGTCACCTGCATCGACCGGTCGGTCAGCGCCTTGTTGCTCCAGCGGCGCAGCCGGGGCAGCAGCGCCTCGAGCTGGGGGACCGGCGCCTCACTCGCGACGGCCACGTAGCAGGTCGTCGCGCGGATCTCGGCCCGCGTCGTCCACGACAAAGCGCCGTCGTCGCGCGAGCCCGGCAGCACGGTCCGTCCGGTGGGCAACGGGTTGGGCGGGCTGCCGTCCACCTCGGGTGACGGGAACATCAGGATCGTGCCGTCCTCCGCGCTCTGGCTGAACACGTAGACGTGTCGCGGCGTGCGGGTCACGAACGACAGGCGCACCGGTGAGTCGGCTGGCAGCTCGTGGTAGTTGCGCGCCTGCTCGAACGCGTCGACCGGGCCGACCCGCCACGTCGCGGCGGGCGTCGCGCCCTGCTCTGCGGGCGTCGACTGCCACCATGCGACCAGCGCCACTCCCAGGGCGACCATCGGCAGGACTACGGTGCGCGCATTCATGCGCGCAGCCTATCCTGGCGTCGCGGCTGCCGTCGAGGGATGCTGGGCCGTCCGCGCTCTCCACGCAACAGCTACGTTCATGCTCGATCTTCGGTCCGTATGCGTCTCCGCCGTCGCCCTGGCCGTCCTCTGCGCCCCGCTCGCTGCGCAGAACAAGCGCCGCGCCGACCCAGGCGCCGGTCGCCTGATCACGGAGTTTCCTGTCCCCGAGGCGGCGCCGCTCGACGTCGCGGCTGCGACCGAGCAGGCGCTCGTGGCGATGCTCGCGCGTGAGGAGGAGGGCGGCCAGTGGCCCTACGAGGGTGTCTACCGCGAGGACCGCGGCGCGCTGCCGCAGGGCTACC